>DASVLY010000001.1:0-18586 GCA_036384635.1 Noviherbaspirillum sp.
ATGGTGATCTTGTTTTCGGAGAAGGGCTGGTAGGCGTCCGTATAAATCTTGTCGAGCACCGGCCCCATCACGAACAGGGTCAGAAAAAGCGCCAATCCGATCATTACCTGGTTCGGCGGCGCACCTTGTGTGCCCAGCGCCTGGCGCAGCAGCGACAGCACGATGATGATGCGGGTGAAACTGGTCATCATCAGCAATGCCGCCGGCAGGAAGGACAGGCTGGTCAGCAGCAAGAGCGTTTGCAGGCTGAGCGAATAGTTCTGTCCGCCGCCCGCTGCGGGCGTGCTGGTAAAGGCAGGCAGACCCGCCTGTTGTGCGAATGCGAATGCAGGCAAGCAGAGCAGGATGATGGCCGGCAGCGCCTTTTTCAGCAACGAATTACTGCCCATTGCGTTTTTGTTTTTCAATCATCTGTTTCAGCCATGTCGCAAAATTCTTTGCGTCCGCATTCGCATTCGTCTCCGCCGGCGCTATGCCTTCCTGGCGGGGCATCGTGGCCAACGCATTGATGCAGCCGGGCGCAATGCCGACCACGATCCACTGACCGGCCACTTCGACCAGCACAATCCGTTCGCGGGTGCCAATGCTGGCGCCGCCGATGATCTTCACGGTGCTGGCAGAAACGGGTCTGGCAAGGCCGGACCTCCGTATCGCCCATGCCGTTGCCCCCAGCAGCCCCAGCACAACGACCAACCCCAGCAACCCTTGGAACAGACTGGACGCGGCACTCGGTCCGGCCGAGGCTGCATGTTCGGCGGCACTGGCAACGTTCCAGGCGCACAGCATCGCCAGAAAAAAAAGGGTGCGTATCATTTGTTGAGCTTTCTGATGCGTTCTGAAGGGCTGATGATGTCAGTCAGACGAATACCGAATTTGTCGTTGACAACCACCACTTCGCCTTGCGCGATCAGGCAGCCGTTGACCAGCACATCCATCGGTTCGCCGGCCATGCCGTCCAGTTCGACGACCGAGCCTTGCGCCAGTTGCAGCAGGTTCTTGATCGCAATCTTGGTGCGGCCAAGCTCGACGGTGAGCTGTACCGGGATATCGAGGATGAAGTCGATATCGTTGTGCATGCCGCTCTTGACGGTGGTGGTGGAAAAATCCTCGAAGGCTGCAGCAGCCGGTCCGGCGGGCTGTGCGGGCGCTTCCGATTTCGATTGTTCGGCCAGAGCCGCGCCCCAATCGTCTTCTGCGCTGGTCTGAGCATCGGGTTCGTTAGCCATTTGTAGTGCCTCCTTGTGGCGTGTCGTCGTCTTGCATTGCTTCGGTTTCCTTCAGCCTGCGCAACTGCTCGTGTCCGCGCAGCGATTCGTTGGCGCTGTAAATCAGCTTCTCGATGCGCAGCGCGTACTGGCCGTTGAGCTTGCCGTACGAGCATTCCATCACCGGCACGCCGTCGACGGTCGCGCATAACGGGGTGGGAATGTTGATCGGGATGATATCGCCCACCTTCATGCTCAGCACGTCGCCGAAAGTCAGGTCGGCGGTGCCGAGGTTCGCCAGCAGCTCCACTTCGGCGGTCTTGATCTGCTGCTTCAACAGGCGGATCCAGCGTTTGTCCATCTCCAGCGTTTCGCCTTGCAGGCTGGACGTCAGGATATCGCGGATCGGTTCGATGGTTGAATACGGTGTGCAAAAGTGCATTTCGCCGGTGACCGGGCCGAGCTCGATGGAGAAGGTGGTCGTCACCACCACTTCGTTGGGCGTGGCGATGTTGGCAAACTGCGTGTTCATTTCGGAGCGGATGTATTCGAACTCGATCGGGAACACCGGCTCCCATGATTTCGAATAGGTTTCGAATACGATGTTCAGGATACGCTGGATGATGCGTTGCTCTGTTAACGTGAACTCGCGGCCTTCGACGCGGGTATGGAAACGCCCGTCGCCGCCGAACATGTTATCGACCAGCAGGAACACCAGGTTCGGGTCGAAAACGATCAGTGCGGTGCCGCGCAAGGGCTTCATGTGTACCAGGTTCAGGTTGGTCGGCACCACCAGGTTACGGATGAATTCGCTGTATTTCGATACACGTACCGGACCGATCGATACTTCGGCCGCACGGTGCAGAAAATTGAACAGACTGATGCGAAACAGCCGTGCGAAACGCTCGTTGATGATTTCCAGCGTCGGCATACGGCCGCGCACGATACGTTCCTGGGTGGCCAGGTTGTACGGGCGGACTCCCGACTGGTCTTCCTCGACCAGGGCTTCATCCTGGTCGCCGGTGACGCCTTTCAGTAGCGCATCAATCTCTTCCTGTGAGAGGAAATTGTCGGCCATGATGGTTCTTAGAGAATGTTATGTCCTATTGGACAACGAACGAAGTGAAGAAGACGTCGGATACTTCCGGATGCGGCCCCTCCGGTACGAACGGTTGCCGCACCTGCTTCAGAATGTCTTCCGCCAGTTTCCGTTTGCCTTCCACGCTCAATATCTCGGCCGCCTTTTTGCTGGACAAGAGTATCAACAGCCGGTTGCGGACTTGCGGCATGTTCTGCTTGATCATCTCGGCCTGCGCTTCGTCGACGACTTGCAGGGTCATGTTGAGCTGCAAGAATTGTTGTTGCTGGTCCGACGGATCTTCCGTCTGCAGATTCACTGTAAAGGTTTCCAGCGCCAGGAATACCGGCGGCGCTGTCGGCTTCGGTTTGGATTTGGCCGGCCCGCCATGGCTGGCGTTGGAACCGGCGAGGAAATACCATGCGGCACCGCCGCCGGCAGCGGCGATCAGCAGCAGGACAATGGGCAGAATGAGAAAAAGTTTGCCGCGCTTGCCCGGCGCTTGCTCGGCGGCTGCTTCCGGCTGTTTGCTTGCTTTAGGGGCGGAGGTCGCCATCGTGAATCCTTATATACGGCACTACTGTTTCATTATCAAAAAAAAACGGCGCTCCGAATGCGAGGAAAAGAGGGGGGAAGGTATTCCATATCCGCGCATCGGAAATGCCTGCACGGTCCTCTGGGACCCGCGCAGGCATGAAGGGCATGAATGGCAGAAATAGGTGCGGGTCTTGCAGAGGGGGAGGGGGGGGCAGCCGCCTTTGGCGGCTGGCGGTTCTATGCAAAAGTATCGACCAGCCCCTGTCCGCTGACGATGGTTTGGCTGCGCACGACGCGCATCGGCGTATCGATGTTTTCGTTGCCTGCAGCAGCGGTGTTGTGACGCGAGGACGGCTGCGGCTGTTCAAAAGCATTTTGCTGGCTGTTCGGCGTGCCTGCGTTGACATTGGCCTGACCCAGTTGAATGCCTGCTTCGCCCAGCATTTCGCGCAGCTTCGGCATCGCCGTTTCAAGTGCGTGGCGCACTTCGGGTTGGGCTGCCGTGAAGCTGGCGGTTGCCTCGTTGTTGGACACGTTCAGCACCACATGCAAGGGGCCGAGGTCGGGCGGGTTCAGCGTCAATGATGCGCTTTGCTGTTCATTGCCGACCATCCAGACGATTTTCTGCCCGAGCGCCTGGTCCCAGCCATTGCCGCCTACCGGAGGAGCAAGCGTGTTGGAGGCATTGGCCGGTGTTGCGGAGGCGGCCGGCTGCATCTGCGCCTGCGAGAGGCCGGGCAAGGCCCCGATATTGGGCATCGCGGCACCGGGTTGTTGCAGGTCTTGCCCTGTCTTGGCTGTCGCCATGCCGGATGTCTGCTGCACTTCTGCGAGCCCGCTCCGGTCGGCTGCCGCCTTGATCGGGTTGTCGCCGGACTCCGTTTTTGCATCCTTGGCTTGCGCCAGCTTTGCATCGAATTCTTTTGGCTCGGGAGTATTGCCTGCGGCATCCGATCCGATATGTTTGTTCTCGTGTTGCCCCGTCTCCTGCACCGCAGCTTTTGCCGCGCCTTGCGCTGACATTCCCTTGCCGACGGCTGCACCGCGCCGCGCGGGAGAGGTTGTGGCACCGGACGTCAGACCGGTATCTGCCTGTCCGCGCCGTTGCGCTGCACCGGAGGGGAGCAGCGCCTGTCCGGCAGCCTGTGCTGCGGCAGCCGGATCGGACAACTGCATGCCGGCTTCCTGCGACACAGTTTCGACGCCAGCCTGCTTGTCATCGTGCGCCGAATCGGTGCCTTTGACGGGCTTTTCCTCGGCGGCAGGTTGCTTCAGGTTGGCGACCAGGGCCAACAGCTCGGCCGATGCCGCCGACAGAACAGGCGCGTCATCTTCCTGACCCTTGTCGCCGGTTTGTTCCTTTGGCTTGCCGCCTTCGGCTGCTCCGGCCTTATCCGCTGCCTTGTTCTGCGCTGCTGTCGCGGCGGCGGAATTCTGCTGCTCTGCAGCAGCGTTTGCATTGGACCCTTCGGCGGATTTCGCGTTGTCCGGTTTGGCATCATCGGCTCTGGCAGGCTGCGCGCTCTTGCTGCTTTCGGCGGAGCTGGCCTTTGCCGGCTCGGGTGTTTGGGGCGGCGGAGCCATTTCGCGCGACAGCACCTGGCTGAACGGCATGTCAGCGGGAGCGGCGGACGATTTCGTCGCTGATGCGGCGCCGGAAGTGATGTTGACCGGATTGAGTATCGCTGATGTCTTCATGGATTCCGCCGCCTTGAGTGCTTGGAGGGTGCGATGAACTGGTTTACGCAGCCACTGAACCAGTTCATCACACCCCCTTTAACGTTTATAGATAAATTGCCGTGCCGCGAATTCATCCGTCTGCTTCTGCTCGCGTCGCGTTTCTTTCAACTGGTATGCCTTCTCCGCCCTTGTTGCAAGGGTATCGAACGAGATGCGCTTGCGCTCGCTGCTTTGCCATGCGCCGCGCTCCGTGCCCACGCGCCGCTGCGCATCCTGAATGATTTTTTGCTGTCCGTTGATCGCCTCATCCAGCTTGTCCAGAAACAGTTGGTAATTGCGGTAACCGGCAATGGACAGGCCCGCTTGCATGTTGCTCTGGAAACGGGCTATGTAATCGTCCCGATACTGGAGCAGCAGTTGCAGCTTCTGTTCGGCTTCTTCGCTGACGCGGACCGCCCGTCCAAGCCGTTTCGCGGCTTCATCGGTTTCCTTGGTCGCCAGGTCGATCAGCGTATCGAGTGCGGATGATTGGGCCATGAATCGATTATAGGTCGGTCTCGCTGCGTTTCAATCACTGGAATAGAGCGGAAAGTTGCCCCAAGCTTTCGGCAAGGGCGGCCCGCTCGCTGATGTCTTGCTGCAGAAACGATGAAATTTTTTCATGCTTGGCGATTGCTTCGTCCAGCACTCGGTCGGAGCCGGCGCTATAGGCGCCGACGCTGATCAGGTCACGGTTGCGCTGGTAGCTGGAAGTCAGCTTTTTCAGTCGCCGCGCGAGGTTCTGATGGTCGTGCGAGGTGATCGAGTGCATGGCTCGGCTGATCGACTGCTCGATGTCGATCGCCGGGTAGTGGCCGGCCTCGGCCAGTGAACGGTTGAGCACGATATGACCGTCCAGGATCGCACGTGCGGCGTCTGCGATCGGGTCTTGCTGATCGTCGCCTTCGGTCAATACGGTGTAGAACGCGGTGATCGAGCCGCTACCCGGTCTGCCGTTGCCGGTACGCTCGACCAGCGCCGGCAGCTTTGCGAATACCGATGGCGGGTAGCCCTTGGTCGCCGGCGGCTCACCGATGGCCAGTGCGATTTCGCGTTGCGCCATGGCATAGCGAGTCAGCGAATCCATGATCAGAAGGACATTTTTTCCCTCGTCGCGGAAGTGCTCTGCGATTGCGGTTGCATATGCCGTACCCTGCATCCGCATCAGCGGCGAGGTGTCGGCCGGTGCCGCCACCACGACCGAGCGCGCCAGCCCTTGCGGGCCGAGAATCTGTTCGATGAATTCCTTGACTTCGCGGCCCCGTTCTCCGATCAGTCCGACCACGATCACGTCGGCGCTGGTGTAGCGCGCCATCATGCCAAGCAATACGCTCTTGCCGACGCCGGAACCCGCGAACAGGCCCATGCGCTGTCCGCGGCCGACGGTTAGCAGACTGTTGATCGCGCGTACGCCGACATCGAGAATCTCCTCGATCGGTGCGCGGTGCAGCGGATTGGGAGGGCGGGAGTTGAGGGGCGCCACTTGCATCGTGTTCAGCGGGCCGAGGTCGTCCAGCGGACGCCCGGCAGCGTCCAGCACCCGGCCCAGCAATTCGCTGCCGACCGGCAGATGTCTGCCGCGGTCGCTTGGGCGGCGGCGCGGATGGTCAACCGAACCGGGGCGGGGCAGACTGTGCGCGGTTTCAAGCGGGTATACGCGCATGCCGGGCACGATGCCTTCGACATCGCTTTGCGGCATCAGGAACAGGCGGTCGTTCTGGAAACCGACCACCTCCGCCTCGATGTGAGAGCCGTTGGAGAGCGGTACCGTGCATGCGCTGCCGACCGGCAGCCTGAGTCCGACCGCTTCCATCACCAGGCCGGTGACGCGGATGATGCGTCCCGATAATTGCTGCGCTTCGGTGAGCGAGAGCAGGGAGCTGCAATCGCGCAGGTAGGCCTGCCAGTAGCTGCTGTGCGGCGTGGCGGTATTCATGGCGCAAGCCAGTCCGATGGTTTGGCGAGCGCAGCGGTAAGGCGCTGCCAGCGCGTTTCGATCGATGCATCGATCTGGTTGTGTGCGGTATCGACACGGCAGCCGCCGCGCGTGACTTGAGCATCCTCGACCACGCGCCAGCCGCCCCTGGTCAGCTCATCCCCCATCAGTTCGTTGACCAGCGCCGCGTCTTCCGGATGCAGGAACAGCAGTGCCGGTTGCTGCACCGAGGGCAGGTAGCGGATCGCTTCGCTGATGACCGGAAGAACAGCTTCCCGTTTTACCTCCAGCACGCCTTTCAACATCGCTTTCGACAGGTCGAGCGCCAGGTCAAGGATGTCGGATGCGACCCTCTCGGTGGCGTGGGTGATCTCGTCGCCGAACGTCTGCGCGACCTGCAGCAGTTGCATTCTTTCCTGTTCCGCTTGCGCGCGACCCTCCGCCAGTCCGGCGGCATAGCCTTGTTGATGTCCGTCCGCCTTGCCTTGTTCGAAGCCGGCCGCGCGTCCTTCTTCCAGGCCGGCAGCATATGCGGCGGCATGCGCTTGTTCGGTGGCTTCTTCGACGGCTTTTTTCATCTTCGCCGCCAGTTCCTCGGCGGCACGCACCTCCGGCGGCGGCTCGTCGAACGACGCCAGCTCCCAGCGCTGGTAGGCAGACATCTGCTCTTTGGGAATCCTGCTTGAACTCATGGTGCCTTATCAGACGTAAGTATCCTCGCCCTTGCCGCCCAATACCACCTGGCCTTCGTCGGCAAGGCGGCGGATGACCGCAAGAATTTCCTTTTGCTTTTCCTCGACCTCCGACAAGCGCACCGGCCCTTTGGCTTCCAGGTCTTCCTTCATCATTTCGGCTGCGCGCTGCGACATGTTCTTGAAGATCTTGTTGCGCAAACCCTCGCTCGCACCCTTCAATGCGATGATCAGCGATTCCGACTGCACTTCGCGCAGGATGACCTGAACGCCGCGGTCGTCGATATCGAGGATGTTCTCGAACACGAACATCTCGTCCATGATCGCCTGCGCCATCTCTGCATCGTGCGCCTTCAGGCTTTCCATTGCGGACGATTCGTTTTCGCCGCTGAAGAAGTTGAGGATTTCGGCTGCGGTGCGGATGCCGCCCATTGGCTTCTTCTTCAGGTTCTCATTGCCGGTCAACAGTTTGGTCAGCACGTCGTTGAGTTCGCGCAGCGCCGCCGGCTGCACACCGTCGAGCGTGGCGATACGCAGCATCACGTCATTGCGCAGGCGTTCGGTGAAGTGATCCAGCACTTCACAGGCGTGGTAGCGTTCCAGGTGCACCAGGATGGTCGCGATGATCTGCGGGTGCTCGTTGCGAATCAGTTCGGCCACTGACTGCGCATCCATCCACTTGAGGCTTTCGATGCCGCGCGCCTCGCGCGCGCCGAGAATGCGGTTGAGCAGGGAGGTTGCCTTGTCGTCGCCCAGCGCCTTGGTCAGCACGTTGCGGATGTAATCGTCGGAATCCAGGCCGAACGAGGTGTTGGTTCTGGTACGGCTGCGGAACTCGCGCAGCACATCTTCCAGTTCGCTTGCCTGCACCGCCTTCATCCCCGACATCGCGGTGCCGAGCTTCTGCACTTCGCGCGGGCCAAGGTATTTCATGACTTCGACCGCCTCTTCCTCGCCCAGCGCGAGCATCAGGATGGCGGCTTTTTGAACACCGATCTCACTCATTATTCAGACACCCATTCCTTCACCACATTGGCGACCACTTTAGGATTCGACCTCGCCAGGCGCTTCGCTTGTTCCAGCGCGACCTGGTACGGCGGATTTTGCTGCGCCATCGGCTCGCCATTCGCATCGAGCGCGATGCTATCGGGTTCCTCATGCGGCAGCGGATTGCCCTCGGCATCGACCCGAGGAGCCGGTAGCGCCGCTTCCTCTTCTTTCTCGTCTTTTTCTTCTTCCTTGTGCGTCAACCTGGCTAGCAGCGGCTTGAACAGTTTGAAATACAGGAACATCAGCAGCAGTGCGTACAGCAGGTATTTGCCGGCCTCCTTCGCCAGTTCCAGCATTTCCGGCTGCTTCCACAGCGGCGGTTCCGGAATCACGTCCTTTTCCACGCCGGCAAACGGACTGTTGACCACGTTCAGGCTATCGCCGCGCTCCTTGTTGTAGCCCATCGCTTCCTTGACCAGATCGGTGATCTCGTTCTTTTCCGCCTCGGTCAGCGGCCTGGAAGTGACTTTGCCCGTCTTGTCGATGACGCGCTTGTAGTTGACGACCACCGCAACCGACAGACGCTTGATGCCACCCATCGGCTGTTGCACATAACGTACGGTCTTGTCGACTTCGTAGTTCACTGTCGATTCGCGTTGCGATGATCCCGATGCGGCAGTGTTTGCGGCAGTGGCGGACGCCGGTTGCGTCAACGGCGCGGTCGACGGCGCTGGTGGCTGGTTGGTTAATGATCCCGGAACGCCGGAAGCGACATTGCCGCCGTTTTGCGATTCGCTGGTGTGCTGGCTGCGCACCGTGGCCGGGTTCGAACCCTGGTTCGGCTGGTACATTTCAGCCGCCTGCTCGCTGGTCGAGAAATCGACATCGGCGGTGGCTTCGGCGCGCACGTTGTTGGCGCCGACGATCGGGGTGATGATCGACTCGATGCGGCGCGCAATGCTCTGCTGCAGTTCCTGCACGTATTTGAGCTGCGTCGGGTCGAGTCCGTTGGCACCGGGCTGTTTGCCCGTCTCCGACAGCAGGGTGCCGTTCTGGTCGACCACGGTAACGTTCTTGGCCGACAGCTCCGGCACGCTGGAAGCGACCAGATGAACGATTGCGCTGACCTGTTGCGGATCGAGACTGCGCCCCGGATGCAGGTTCAGGAGCACCGACGCGGTCGGCTTCTGCTGGTCGCGCACGAACACCGAGGACTTCGGCAGCGCCAAGTGTACGCGCGCAGCCTGTATTGCTGCGACGGACTGGATGGAGCGGGCCAGTTCACCTTCGAGCGCGCGCTGGAAATTCACCTGTTCGAGAAATTGCGAAACGCCCAGCTTCTGGTTTTCCATCAACTCGAAGCCGACGTTGCCGCCTTTGGGGAGACCTTGCAACGCGAGTTTCAGACGCGCGTCGTGCACGCGGTCTGCAGGCACCAGGATTGCGCCGCCGCCTTCGGCGAATTTGTACGGCACGTTCATTTGCTGCAGCGATGCGACGATGGCGCCGCCGTCGCGATCCGAGAAATTGGAGAACAATACGCGATATTCCGGCTGCTGGCCCCACAGCCACATTCCGGCCAGCGCGGCTGCGGCGGCTGCCGCGCCGACCATCAGGACTATGTTGCGCCCGTTCGGCGTGCGCACGAAACCGAGCAGGTTGTTGGGCGCGGCTGTGCCTTCTTCTTCAGCCCCTACCGCCATAACCTGTCTCCGTGAGCAATGTTTCTGGGTGTGCTGGTAATTTTCACGTGTGATACCGCCAATAATGACTACAAGTTGCCCTAGTGGCCCGTCACAGCCCGATTTGCGGATTCTGCCGGCCGCTCGAAGGCGATTGCAGCGTTGCAAATCCGCGCGATAGCACCCGCTATCGCTGTGGTTTGCGCCTTGCACTCGCCCCCGATCCGCGCGGCAGAACCCGCAAATCGAGCTGCGACGAACCACTAGCGTGAATTGTCGGCGCAACACAAGAAATCAATTGCCGGAACAGAGCGATATTTCGGCTGCTTATCGTGCTGCCCGATATTGTGCCGGCTGGTAATCTGTGCCTATCAGGGCGATTGCGCATTGCCCTTCGGGAGGGAAACAATGAAGTCAGGGGTAATCGATACCAGCCGCATAGAATCGATGATGGCGCAACTGAAGGCTGCGGCCGCCGCAGCCAAGGGTGATCTCAAGCCGGTTCAGCAGGAAGCGCCCGCAGTCAAGGCCGATTTCGCCGCGGCGCTGCGCGCTTCGCTCGATCAGGTGAACGGGGCGCAGCAGAAGGCGGAACAGATCGGGCAGCGTTTTTCGCTGGGAGACGACAGCGTCAACCTGTCGGACGTGATGATCTCCATGCAAAAGGCCAACATCTCCTTCCAGGCTACCGTGCAGGTCCGCAACAAGCTGGTTTCTGCGTATCAGGACATCATGAACATGCAGGTGTGAAGGATTTTTTGTAAATTGCTTGCTAAAAAATTCTGCAAAATCAGTGACGTAGAACGTTCCTTGTTTGCCTTTTACTCCTGATGGAGCTTGCGTAGAGCCAACGTAGAAGATAACAGTCAAGCTCAATCAATGTCGAGATCATTTTTCTGCAAGAAAGCCACTTTTTCGAGCAGGCTTACTAGGCGATTAGCTTTTCAGTGAAGTCTAAAAAAAACAGCTTTTCAATTAGCTGCCTTCAGTCTTACCATACGTTGCACTTTCATTTTGGACGCCAAAGTTCTGTTGCTGCGCTTCAACAGCTAATGCTGCATAAGTGCAGCGTTCAGCATAAATGCTAACTAACGCTGGTTGATCAAGCTTGGTTAAATTGTTAACGTCCTGTGCATTTGCAAGTAGTTCCAGCAGTCGTTCTCTCGGAGTCTGCCTGTATGAATGGTGGAAAAAGTCATACAGCTCCAATGGAGTTTTTACTTTTGTTTTGCGCTGAGTGACGATCCCAAAAAAAGTGTCGGGATGCCGCTTCCACGCACGAAGCTCGGCATCTGAAAGCGGAAATGTATAGATTCCAGCAGTGTCGTCATCGAACAACAAACCGCAATAGGCAAGCTTCTCTTGTTCAGCAACAGTCGCTGTTGTCATTAATCCAATTCGATCTCGGCCATTTGCGTCCTTGATTAAATAACGCTCTCCGATAGTTAGTCTTTTTTTACTTTTATCAAGCGCCAGTTCCGGGTCATCACCATCAAAGGTAGATGGCACTTCCATGTGATCTTGCATCGATTGCAATAGCTCATACATTTCAACATGTCGTTCACGTGCCTCCAGTTGCGCACGTAGTGATGGATGCTCCATGTCTGTCTTGAAATCCGGGATTTTGAAGCCATCAATCAACGCTACAGTCCCGACATCTGCTTTGTCCAAGTGATAGTGATGTGGACGGTTGGTTAGAACTATATAAGCTGATGGAAGTTTTCCGCCGTTCGCAACATTAGCTTCAAGCTTTCGCAATCTTCCTCTAACGAAGCGAACGAAACCCGGTATCTCACCTAATTCAACAGGCTCGTCAGGAACATTCAAATCAAGAAAAACAATTCGCTCATGAAGCGCCGTTTTCATTAGTGCAGCGGTCAGCAAGCCGCCAATCTTTGCAAGGCTGACTTCGCCAGTATCTGGATTCGGTTCTTTCCGTTTACATTCGACGGAAAATTGCCTACCGGTCTTCCTGAACGTTGCTGTGAATTCGCAGTGAGAAGTGCTACGGTCGTCCTCATTCTCAAATTCGATGTCAAAACCTGCACGAATGAGGGTTGCGGCAACAAATACTTCGTAACGCGCTCCCGGAAAATTTTCCCTATTGCGAAGTCGTGCAATTAACTTTTTCTGTAGTTCTGCATTGTGTTCCAAAGAGTACAGGTCGTATGCTAAATGCAAGTACGCAGCAACGGCTCCAGTAAGTGGCCCTGAATTTACTACACCTGGAGTCTTCGGGTAACTTTGAATGAATGCGGTTAAGCGATGGCACCAATGAAAAATTGGATGCTGCTGTTCTAACGGCTTCTCCAGCTCGACTGCACCCCATTCTCTTCCCATCGCAGACTTAATATACTCGAATAAGAAATCGTGGAATGTTCGCCAGTGCGATGAATACATCAAGCGCTTGTTTACAGCAACAAAGCGTCTGCCGAATGCTTCTGTTGAAACAATTGGACGGCCTAAACCTTGCTGTCGCTGTCTTTGAACCTGTATCGCCTCAGTCATGTTGATGTGGCTATTTAACAGGTGTGCAAAGTCGTTTGGCTGGCGTATAGCGCCATGACATTTTTTAAACTTCTTTCCACTTCTACAGGGACATGGATCATTTCTGCCAACCTTAGCCATGTCAAAGCATTAAATTAGGCTCTAAGTCAGCTCAACCCCGTCACGCGGGCATTCTGCTCGCGCTCCAGTTTCGTGATGTAGCGCTGGATCATTGCCATGATCGCATTGGACGGGTTGATGAACATGAAGCCGAGACGGCGGGTTTGTTTGCCGTTGCTGAGCTTGATGTCATGTAAATTCCTCAGTTGCAGCGAGACTTCCAGCGCACCGCCCGGCAAATCGATCCGGCATTTGTCGAAAATGATGCCGATACTTTCGGGAATCAGCTTCTTCTCGTCGACTACGGCGATGCCGCCGCCGCTCACGTTGAAAAGGGGAACAGTGATCATGCTCACCTTGTCGGTTTCATCGATCATGCGGATTGTGCATTTCACCGGATTCGTCACCGGCGCCGGGACGCGGTAGTATTCGCGCCGCTGCAGGCGGATCAGGCTCTGCGGAAGGGGAATGCGCAACGCCGGCCGGTTGTCATGCATGCAGCTTTCCACTCGCGAGGCAACAAACAGGATACGGATATTTTCCAGTAAGGTTTCGAAATGGAGGTCATTGCTTGCGAGGACGCGCTCATTGGTTGTCGCACTCGGTGCGCAATCGATAATAACGATGTCTTGCGCATCGTCCACTTCAAGGATCGATGTAACGACCGAGTCCGCGCCATGATTGGCTTGCATATTAACCAATTGGTTGCGTTTCCCCACAGTGCGCAGCAGGCTGATGATTTCACGGCGCGAGTTGACCCGGTAGCGGTTCAGGTCCTGAGCATCGTTGTCGTCATTCAGGAAAGTCATTTGGGGTATTCGTCAAAATAAAATGGCTTGTGTAGCGGGGGCAGCCCGCTATGATACATCGTTGTTCTGTTGGTGGGCGGATTCGAGCCGATGTATCCATGCCAGCAATTCCGCCACCGCGCGATACAGCGCAGGCGGAATATGATCGTCCAGTTCAACCTGGGACAATAAGGACACCAGTTCCTTCGATTCGTGCACAAAAACGCCGTGTTCCTTCGCGCGCGCGATAATCTGCTCCGCCACCAATCCGCGTCCCTTGGCGACCACCTTGGGGGCGAGATCGCCGCTTTGGTAGGCAAGGGCGATCGCGTTCTTGTGCGGCGGGGAGTTATGCCGCTTCATCGCGCTTCACTGTCAATAGTTCCAGCGGCGACCCGGCAGCGTCGAGCGCCGAGCTCAGAGTGTTGCCGTTTTGCCGTAACAATGCCGCCGTCGTATCGCTGGCGGCGCGCACCTGAATCTGCAGTGCATTGCCCGCCAGGCGGACGCTTGCCGATATGGCTCCCAGCTTGGGCAGCTCCATGCGAACCACGCTTTGCCATGCCCGCTCCTGGGACGCTCCGCCCTCTTTACGCCCATGCGTTTCCTCGCCGATTTCCCATTCCATCCGTTGGCCCGGCCACAGCTCGCCTTGCCATGCCACGCGCTGCTGTTCCAGCGTGGTCAACTGCAGGTTTATCATGCGCACGGATTCGCTGTCCATCGTTTCGGGACGTGCGGCGGCATTCGGGTCGGCCTGGCTGCTTGCCGTTGTTACTGTATTGGCGGATGGGCTGGAAGTGTCGGGCAGGGACGCACCGGCCGCCGGCAATGCATCCAAGGACGGCAAGGAGGAGGGTGGCGTAGCGTCAGTATCGGCTGCGGGGGCGGCTTGGGCTGGCGGCTGATTGCCCTCGGACTGCATTGCCGCACGGAGCGAATCCATCAATGAACTGGCCATCTCCGGGTGCTCATGCAGGGTTGCCAGAAGCCGCATGAGCTGCCCAGCGTCGAGTTGAAGGGCGCTGCCCGGCTTCGCCATGCCGGCATGCTTGATGTCGCCAGGCGGAGTGTCGGCACTTGCAGCGGCACGCAGTGCGGTGAAGACCTTCTGCAGATCGCTGTTCTTCGCCTGCGGCTCGGCCATCAGCGCCATCAGCGGATGCTCGCCGTTGGCCCATTTGCCAAGGTGGGATTCGTAGAACAGGCCGCTGAACGTCAGCGTATCTTTCATCGCGTTCGCAAGCTGCGCAGGGGCGGCGTTGGCGGAGGGTAGCAGTGGTGCTTTGCCGACCAGGGCTGTGGGGCCGCCTGTGTCCTTGACGGCATGCAAAATCCAGTCAACCAGGCGTCCGGCATTGCTGACGGATGCGGTGCTGCCGTTGGTGGGCGGACGGTAAAGCTGGAAAGCCGGTTGCGGTTGCTTTGCCACCAGGGTCAGGTCCACCTTTTCGCCGGCCTGCGCGCCTTCCGGCAGATTCATGCGTACCGGGGTGTCCGCTACTTTCACCATGAAGGAGCCGTCATTCAGCCGGGACAATATTTCGGCCTGAAAGGCGGTGCCGAGTGCGACCTTGCTCAGTCGCTGTGCCAGTTCCTGGTGCGCATCGCCAGTCGGGATAATCGGCCTGGTTGCCTCCACCGAGGCAACGGGCCTTGCGCCGGCGATGTCGGCCCGCGGGAGCATTGCTTATCCTGACTGGTTCGCGCCGTACGTCTGCGACAGCTTGCGTTCGGTGCCGGTGCTCCTGATCAGCGTCGCGAGCTGCTCCATCCACGGCTCGGTGATGTTGCGGATTTCGCGGTCGTCAGCCAGGATTTTCCGGATGATGCGGATTTTCTGTTCGCGCACCGCACCTGTAAGCGGCACCGTCGACTCGTCGCGCTTGAGCGTTTCCACATGGCTCGCGCAGCGCGATTCGAGTTCCGCCAGTTGCTCCCAGTCGTATTCGCGCGCGGCGGCCAGCATCTGGTTGGTAATGACGGCAACCTGCTCGTAGAGAGAAATGACTTCTTCGCTATTCATCTTCTTCAAGCCTTTACCAATCCTGAGATCTTGGGGGCGAGCGGATCGTGCGCAACGCTCTGGGTCTGCAGCGTGGCTTGCAGCTCCGGCGTTGCCTGCGATTCGGGAGCGATTGATTCCCATGCGCTTCTCAAGTCATGCAACAGGCGTTGCACTTCGTCGATGATTTCCGGCTGGTTGTTCAGATTCGCAGCCAGCAGCCGGTTCGTCATGTATTCGTACAAGGCGTCGAGGTTGGACGCGATTTCACCGCCGGTATTGTGGTCCAGGCTTGCGCGCAAGCCGCAGTAAATGATGTCAATTGCCTTCGAAATCGCTAGCCCCTTGGCCGCAATGTCGCCGGTCTTCATGTGCTGCTGCGCAGTGGCCAGCGCTGCGAGCGCGCCGTCGAACAGCATGACGATCAGTTTGTGCGGGCTTGCCGCGACTACGCCGGTTTCGATGCCGACCTTGGCGTAGGCGCTTGCGCCGCTGCGTGTCGATCCAAACATTGTCGTTTTCCTTTGTAAGTGCCGGGCCTTGTTTATGACTTGGAGTTGGCGCTGATTTGTGCGAGTTGTTGCGTCAGGTATGTACTGGTGGAGTTCATCTTGCTGATCGTTACATCCAGATCGGTGAACTGTTTGCGATATCGTGCTTCTATGTCAGCCAGTCTGGCATTGAGTGCGTCATTTTGTCTGCCAATGTCCTTGATGATCCGGTTGATGCCGTCGGTGCGTCCGCTGATCAATCCCGAGCTGCCGAGGAAACCATCGGCCAGTTGGTTCAGATTGTGCGCAAAACCATGCGAGAAAGTGACGGTGCCGCGAGAGGCGTTTTCCGCGCCGCCGGTAATCAGGAGTTTCAGCCCGACAGCGGGCGAGCCGCTGGCGCCGGTCAGGTACTGACCTGATCCGGTTGCTGTCACACCGCCGATTTTGCCGACCACGTCCTGGCCGTCGGTGGAGGTTGCTACACCCATCAGGGTTGCGACGCCGTTGCCGGTAATGGTGACCTTGGAGGTGGAGCCGTATTTGTTCGACGTAATTACCATTTTGCCGGCACCGTCGAGCGCGACGCTGACCGCAATGCCGGCGGAAGAGAATGCCGATGCGCTGTTGATGGCCGATTGCACCTGGGTGATGAGGGCGTTCGCTGTATACGCGCCGGTTGCCAACGACACCGAGGCGGTCACGCCATCTACCGTCAGCGTCAGGTCCTTGTTGGTGTTGTCGATGGTGGTCGCACCGACTGCGTTCGAGCCGGACACCTTGCCCTGGGTGGCCAGGCTGGTCAGGTACACATCATAGGTGCCCGCCGTGCTGGACGAGGTCGAGCTGTTGAACTTGACCAGGCTGTCCGTGGTGGTGCCCATCGATGAGAACAGGGCGGCAACGTCATTGATGTTGTTGCTCATCGCGGTCGCCAGCTTGCTGCTGTCGAGCGACATCGTGCCGGTTTTGTCGATCGAGATGCCTGCTTGCGACAGCGTCGTCAGGCTGCCGCTCGATCCGGTCAGCGGGGTCGACATTATCTTGCGCAATTGCGCTTGTATATTGCGTACCGAGGAATCGCCGAGCAGCACGCCGCCCTGCTTGGTATCAGCGTTATAGCTTGTTAATTTCTTGATCGTCGAATTGACGTCGTTATAGGCCTTGACGAGTGCGTTCGCCGCCGATGTGACCGCAGTGGTGTCTTGTGCGATGGTCAGGTTGGAACTACCCGCCTTCGACAGATTCAGGGTCACGCCCTCGATCGCACCGGTGACCGTGTTGGTTGTGCTTTTTATTGCGATGCCGTTGACCGATAGCGCCGCGCTCTGCGCTGCAGTGCTTTGCGTCATGTTCTGCGTGCCGGCGGGGTTGTAGGCGAGCAAGCTGGAGATTGTCGCATCGCCCACCACGCTGATCTTCATGCTGGAGGTTTCACCGGTCTTGTTCGATTTGATGACCAGGTGATAGGGCGTCGAACTACCGTCGGAAACGATGGATGCGGTAACGCCGATGTTGGCCTTGTTGATTGCGTCGCGGATGCCTTGCAGCGAATTGTTCGTGTTGTCAATCGTGACCGAGCCGCTGGCCTGGTTCGCATCCAGGGTATAGCTTGCGCCGCTGTAGGTGCCGGCGGTGCCTGCGGTGAAACCGGCTGCCGACGGATTGCTGCCGCCTATGGTGATGGTATTGGCCGAGCTCAGAGACACCGAACTGGTAAACGTTTTGGTCGTGCCGATCCCGATTGTCGTCGTGAACCCGCCCGAAGCGCCGGCACCGGATTCCTGGATCGCAATGTTGGTGCCGTCCGCCTTGGTGAACTTGAGATCGCCGCCGGCAGCCGTTCCGGAATAAGAGATGCCTGCCGCCGTCAGATTGGCTGCCGCCGCGGAAATCGCTGTGTCTATATCCGCCGCCGTGGTGCCGATCGGACCATTGGTAATGATATTGATGCCGCCGACATCCAGCGTGTAGGTCGTTGCGCCGGCGGTCGTGGTAAACGCGCCCAAGGCGCCGGTATCGGTGGTCTGTGCGGTCGCGGTCACGCCAGTCGTGGCGGTCGCGAGATTGATCTGGTCGGCCAGCGCTTTGGCGCTGGTGGTCGAGCCGCTGGTGGTGATCGTCGTGCCGTTGATGCTGAGCGAGTTGGCCGGGATTCCGCTGGTGGGGACGCCGGAGCCGAGCTTGGTTCCCGTAGTGACGAAATTTCCACCGCTGATCGTGCCGAACTGAAAAGTCAGCGTGGTGCTGGCACCGGCGCCGATGGTTGCGGTCGTGCTGGTCTGGCCGGTCGAAGCGATGGTCTGTGCCTGCGCTAGTTGCGTGATATTGACGCCGTAGACGCCCGGCGTTGCCGAGGAGGTCGCCGACGCGCTGAAAATCGTTGAATCTACCGGCGTTGCATTCACGCCTTTGAAGGTGGAGAGGTTATTCAGGGTGCTTACTGCACTCTGGAAAGAACTCAACGAACCGGACAGGGTGCCGAAAGCGGAAAGTTGTGCCTGATAGCTGGCTTCTTTCTTGGCGAGCGCAGTCAGCGGTTGGGATTCCGCCTGCATGAGCTTGCTGACGATGCCGTTGACGTCCAGATTGGAGCCAATACCGGGAGATGAGATTGTCATCTTTCCTCTCCTGCGAAAACGTGATCACTGTATCTCAATATCGGCGGTGCTAAACCGAACTTTAGAGCGAGGTTTACCCGCCTGTTTCAGGCAACGTTCATGCTTTTTGCCTTATTAGCAATCCCTGCACCCGGTCCAATGCTTTCGCGATCTCCAATGTTTCTTCTGTCGGTATCTGACGAATTACCGTCTTGGTTTGCTGGTCTACTACTTTCACAACGGGGCGATCGGTATC
>DASVLY010000002.1:0-3176 GCA_036384635.1 Noviherbaspirillum sp.
GCGATGCCCGGATGTTTCGTCTTATCGCCGGGTCACGACAGACATGACAGGATCAGCGATGACAGACGTTTCCCCCATTCTTTCCACTGCCGATGACAATCTCACCTCCAGCCTCGAGCGACTGTTCGAACTCGTTCGCATTCCGTCGATTTCCACGGACCCCGCTTACAAGGCCGAGTGCCGCAAGGCGGCGGAATGGCTCGTGAGAACGCTTTCAGCGCTTGGCTTTACCGCCTCCGTTCGCGATACAGCCGGTCACCCCATGGTGGTGGCGCATCACGATGCGGCCAATGAAGACGCCCCACATGTGCTTTTCTACGGCCATTATGATGTACAGCCGGTCGATCCGCTCGATCTCTGGGAAAACGATCCTTTCGAACCCGCCGTCAAGGATATCGGCGCAGGCCGTCAGGTGATTACAGGACGCGGTACGGCGGATGACAAGGGCCAGCTGATGACCTTCGTGGAGGCCTGCCGCGCCTACAAGGCCGTGAATGGCGGCCTGCCGGTGCGCGTCACCATTCTTTTTGAAGGTGAAGAAGAATCCGGTTCGCCCTCGCTGAAGCCGTTCCTCGAAGCGAATGCGGAAGAGCTGAAGGCGGATTATGCCCTGGTCTGCGATACCGGCATGTGGGACCGGGATACGCCCGCCATTGCCGCGGCGCTGCGTGGTCTGGTCGGCGAAGAAATCGTCATCACCGCCGCCGATCGCGATCTGCATTCGGGTCTTTTCGGTGGTGCCGCCGCAAACCCCATCCACATCCTGACCGACATTCTCGCTGGCCTGCATGACGAGACCGGCCGCGTGACGCTCGACGGCTTCTATGACGGCGTGGAAGAAACGCCCGCCAATATCAAGGCTGCCTGGGAGACGCTGGGCCGCACCGCAGAAACCTTCCTCGGTGAAGTGGGCCTTTCGGTTCCCTCGGGTGAAAAGGGCCGCTCCGTGCTGGAACAGACCTGGGCGCGGCCGACAGCGGAGGTCAACGGCATCATAGGCGGGTACACCGGTGATGGCTTCAAGACCGTTATTGCAGCAAAAGCTTCCGCCAAGGTGTCGTTCCGCCTTGTCGGCGAACAGAACCCCGCCGCCATTCGCGAAAACTTCCGGGCCTATGTACGCTCGAAAATTCCGGCTGATTGCTCCGTGGAATTCCACGAGCATGGCGCATCGCCGGCGATCCAGCTTTCATACGATTCACCCGTCCTGACCAAGGCGAAGAACGCCCTTTCGGAAGAGTGGCCCAAACCGGCCGTCGTGATCGGCATGGGCGGCTCTATCCCGATCGTGGGCGATTTCCAGAAGATGCTCGGCATGGATTCGCTGCTCGTCGGTTTCGGCTTGACGGACGATCGCATTCATTCGCCGAATGAAAAATACGACCTGCAGTCCTTCCACAAGGGCATTCGCTCCTGGATCCGCATTCTCGACGCACTGGCCGCGAAATAAAAAAGAGGAGGCGCCACTGGTCGGGCGCCTCCGCTCACTCCAAAAACAAAAAGGCCGGGCAAGCCCGACCTTTCCATCCGTTTTCCGTCAATGCCAGTACATCCGTGGTCAAAGCGGTTCAACGGTCTGATGTTTCAGAGCGCGTCGATTTCCGACGCTGCTTTCACAATCAGGATTATCTGTTTTGGTTAATCTTTGGTTAACGCAACAACAGCGGCATCTTAAGACGCCCCTGACAGTTTTCATCTGAAACACTGTTGAACCCTATATCGGTATACGTACCGCCGTTTTCAAGACCCCCGCCCGCCGGACTTCCTTCCAAAGAAAAAGGCCGGAAAAATCCGGCCTTTCAGTTCATGCAAGAAACCCTTTCGGGCCTGTTGCGTATCAGGCAGCGACGAGGTTGCCTGCGGACATCTTGCCAGAGCGGCGGTCCTGCATCAGCTCGTAAGAAAGCTTCTGGCCGTCGTTGAGGGCGGTCAGACCTGCGCGCTCAACAGCCGAGATGTGAACGAATACGTCCTGCGAACCGTCGTCCGGCTGAATAAAGCCGTAGCCCTTGGTTGCGTTGAACCACTTTACTGTACCAGTCGCCATAACGATTTCCTTCCGTTGGCAATTGTATTTGCGCTGCGAGCAGCGCGGTCTTGGGGTCGAATTTGAAGGAAAAGATCGTCGTGAGCGTCTGGAAAGACGCCGAAGCTCTGGTCGTCAAACAAATATCGATGGCGAAGTACCTAGGTTGGAAGGGGCTGAAAGTCAAGTTTCTTTGAACGAAACTATCGCATCAGGGGTCCGCCAGGGCTCGAAAAAGGAAGCGCCAAATAGCAAAAACCCGGCGCGGGAGGAGGTGCGCCGGGTTCTTGAAACTGACTGACAATTGGGAGGAGGAGTATTGTCAGTCCAATCGGGCGACGCTGGGAGGAGGAGTGCGTCGCTTCGATGTTTTGAACATACAACATCGCCGCTCAAAAAACAGACATTCTATCGCAGCGCAGCATTGCGATTATTGCATAGCTAAAGCATGACATCTTGAACAACCATTTCTAACCGCCTAACAAATACGCATGTCTATTCAATCCGTCAGAGCATTTTTTGCCGAAAAATCACCCGAGGTGACAATCATTGAAACGGAAGCCAGTTCGGCAACCGTTGCGCTCGCCGCTGAAGCACATGGCGTCGAGCCAGACCAGATCGCCAAAACGATCTGCCTCAAGGCGGGCGATGCCATTCTGCTCGTTGTCACCGCGGGTACGAAACGCCTCGACAACAGGAAATTCCGTGATCATTTCGGAACGAAACCGCGCATGCTGGGGGCGGACGAGGTGGTTGCGGTGACCAGCCATCCTGTCGGCGGCGTATGCCCCTTCGGCTTGCCGTCGCCTTTGCCGGTGTTTTGCGACATATCGCTGAGAGATTATCTTGAAGTGGTTCCGGCAGCCGGCGCTACCAATGCAGCGGTGCGGATTTCTCCCCATGTGATGGCCGAACTGACTAAAGCTGAATGGGTCGACGTCTGCCAATGACGCCGATTTGATCCGGCCTGGGCTTAACCCCGCCTTAAATTGCCGCATTTAAACTCTTCATCCTGGATTAAGGATCGCGCAGGCATAGACGCCTGAGGCCGACAAGGCACAGGCGGTCCCGCAAAAGGAGCGATTTCGGCTGGATGGCAGGCAAGGGTAAATCACGCGAACGGGTAGAACCCTCCTTCGGGGATTTCCAC
>DASVLY010000003.1:0-3721 GCA_036384635.1 Noviherbaspirillum sp.
TTTCCACTCTTGAGGAAGATAAAAAATATTTGGAATTTCAATCCGCGCGAACTGGATTTCTCGATTCCTCTCCGTAAGCCGCCGCAACTGGCCGGTGTTCACCAGCTACAAACGGGGGATATTCTGCTGAAGCAGTCGACAATCGACAACAAACATGACGCTCTCTCTGTGCCGATCATAATCGCGCAGTATCAGTTCAACGATCTACACCCCTATATCGGTGCGAGTCTTCTTACGCACGCAGCAATCTATGTTGGCGGCGGACAGGTATTGGAGGCTGTTGGTCCAGGCGTTGTCCCAAGCTCATTGAAGTCATTCAACCAAAACGCGAACGCGCACTATGCCCATTACAACTGGTATGTGATTCGTAGCAAGCATCCCGGGATCGCGCAGGCTGCCGCCAGAGCAGCGCTCGAACTTGCCACGAAAAACAAGGGCCAGAAAATTAAAATCAAATACGCCTACAAGAAGCTTGCCGGAAATACACTTCTGAGAGCCATAAAAGGCGAGAGCATCGCCAATTACCTCACTGCCGACACGACCAACGCCTTTCATAAAGATTTTATGAAAGGCAAGGAGGTAACTTTGTTCTGCTCTGAGCTGGTGGTTTATTGTTATCACCGGGCCGCCGACGGGGTCAAACGGAAACGATTTTTCAGAGGCATTCGTCAGGACCAAATCTCACCTGAGCAATTGTATGTGCTGGCTCGGCAAGACAAGGAGAACTTCGTCTATGTCGGCGAACTTCACAAAGGCGTTCGATAACGGCTCGACTTGGAACGGTTGTTAGAACCTGTTCAGTGCGCCACAGTTGCAAGTTACCGGATGGCAGCTCTTCATCAGTGTTCCATCTTGACTTGGAATTAGCTGTTTTCCGCACCATACTTGCATTTGGCCTATCATTACAGTTTGAGGCTGTTATTCACCATGCAAAATTCCTCCCCTTCCCGCCCCGACACGCCTTGCGTGGCCGTCTGTTCCACCACATTCGATGACGTATGCCGGGGTTGCGGGCGCACTGTCGACGAAGTGGCGAACTGGGTGTTCATGACGGAAGAAGAAAAGGAGCGCGTGTGGACCAGGATCACCGCAGAGGGATATCCGCGGCGCAATTCTTGATCGCAAAAAACAAAAGACGACGCCCTGCCTTTTTCAGCGTGCTTGCATTACTCGTCCTTCGCGCCGTCTATCCCGAGTTCATGAATCTTGCGCGTGATCGTATTGCGCCCGATCCCCAGGCGAACCGCCGCATCATTCTTGCGCCCGTGCGTATGCTTCAATGCGGTCTTGATCAACGCAGACTCGAACTGCCGCCCCAGTGCATCCATGACTTCCGGCTGTCCGGCGGCAAGCATATTCGCCGCTTCCGATTCGAGCAGCGTAATCCAGCCAGCCTTGTCCGCAGTACCGTTGCCCGCTGCAGATGGAGCAGCAGGAACAGAGCTGCTGCCGATCGGCACATTCACGCCAGGCATCGGCTCGGGCTGTGCGGCAAATGCTTGCGGCTGCACCGGGATCAGCAACATAGGCGCCGTAGCCGCCGGCGGCGGCACGGATTCCTGACCATGCGTCAGATCCTGCGGCAAATCCTTTATCTCGACCGTCTGCCCCGGCGCCATGACGGTAATCCAATTGCACAGGTTCTCAAGCTGCCGCACATTGCCGGGCAAATCGAGACTGGACAAAAACTGCATTGCACTATCGGACATGCGCTTGACTTCGACGCCCAGTTGTTTGGCGCTCTGCGCCAAAAAATGGCGTGTCAACAGCGGGATATCCTCGCGCCGCTCTCTCAGACTCGGCAAGCGCAACCGGATCACGTTCAGCCGGTGATACAAGTCTTCGCGGAACAAGCCATCCTTCACGCGCTGCTCCAGGTTCTGGTGTGTCGCCGCAATGACGCGCACGTTCGCCTTCAGCGGCTGATGGCCGCCGACACGGTAAAAGTGCCCGTCCGACAGCACCCGTAACAGGCGCGTCTGCAAATCGAACGGCATGTCGCCGATTTCATCAAGGAACAAGGTGCCGTTTTCCGCCTGCTCGAAGCGGCCTCGCCGCATCGCCTGTGCGCCAGTGAAAGCACCGCGCTCATGACCGAACAATTCGGATTCCAGCAAATCCTTCGGAATCGCCGCGGTATTCAATGCGATATAAGGCTGCTCCGCACGCGGACTGTGCTTGTGCAACGCACGCGCGACCAGTTCCTTGCCGGTGCCGGATTCGCCCGTGATCAAGACGGTGACATTCGATTGCGACAGCCGCCCGATTGCACGGAACATGTCCTGCATCGCCGGAGCCTGGCCGAGGATTTCCGGCGTATCGGCCGGCGCCTGTTCAACATCCGATTCGCGCATGCTCTCTTCGAGCGCACGACGAATCAACCCGACTGCTTTATCGATATCGAACGGCTTGGCCAGATATTCGAATGCACCGCCCTGAAAGGCCGCGACCGCCGAGTCAAGATCGGAGAATGCGGTGATGATAATGACCGGCAGGCCCGGATACCTGGTTTTCACCGTCTGCAGCAATTCCAGCCCGGATTCGCCCGGCATGCGTATATCCGACACCAGCACCTGGGGAACACTGGTCTGGAACGCATCCATCACGTCGCGCGCGTTGGAAAAACTTCTGGTGGCAAGGTTCTCCCGTGCAAGCGCCTTTTCCAGCACCCAGCGAATTGATTCGTCGTCGTCAACAATCCAGATCGGCTTCATATTTCTATTCAGTGCCCCACGCATGTGACATTGTTAAGTAAGAGCCTATCCCAAGGCTCCAAGCCGGCCTCAACCATGCCAATGGCGCAGTCAAGGCAGCGGTATCAAAATTCTGAAATCAGTGTATCCCGGCCGGCTCTCGCATTCGATCACTCCCATGTGCTGCTGCACGAAAGTTTGCGCCAGAGTCAATCCCAGTCCGCTGCCGCCTTCGCGCCCGGAAAAGAGCGGATAAAAAATGCGGTCGCGAATCTCGGGCGGAATACCTGGTCCATTGTCAATGATATGCAAGTCTAATGCCAGCCTGTAACGCACCTTGGCAAGCGTCACCTGACGTGCCACGCGCGTCTGCAGCGTGATCTGCGCGTCGCCATCCTTGATCCTCCCGGACAATGCCTGCGCCGCGTTATGCGCAATGTTCAACACCGCCTGGATCAGTTGCTCCTTGTCGCCACGGAACTCGGGCACTGACAAATCATAGTCGCGCCTGATCGCAAGTCCGTTCGGGAACTCGGCAACGATCAGGCTGCGCACCCGCTCGCAGACTTCATGGATATTCACATCACCCACGATATGCGGCCGCTTGTGCGGCACCAGGAGGCGATCGACCAACGTCTGCAGACGGTCGGCTTCCTTGATGATCACCTGCGTGTATTCGCGCAGTTCCTTCAGATGCCGCTCCGGCAGCTCGAATTCGAGCAGTTGCGCGGCACCCCGGATACCCCCCAGCGGATTCTTGATCTCATGCGCAAGATTGCGTATCAGCTCCTTATTGGCAAGGCTCTGGTCCAACATGCGCTCTTCACGATCGAGCTTGAGCTGCTGCACGTTCTCGCGCAGCTCGATCAACACCGGCATGTCGCGCCGCTCCAGCGGCGTCACGATCACATGCACATGCAGAGGATCGCGTCCTATACGCTCAAGCGCCAGATCCTGGCGCTTGTCGGCGAACTGATACTCGATCGCCTGCTGGAACGCGGCGGCCAGCTTGTCCCCGTTCAGAAACA
>DASVLY010000004.1:0-9654 GCA_036384635.1 Noviherbaspirillum sp.
CCGATCAGCCAAACGAACGAGAACGTCAAGGAGCTATTGCGAGCTTGGCGTTCTCGTTTTACCCCAAAGATGTAAAGCTCAAGAGGATTCTACGTAGTAGACACGCGATGACATAAAAAAAGCCACGCTGTTACTTACGTGGCTTTTTGCAGACACTATTAGTTCAGCTGCGTACAGCCTTAATGCCTTGACGGTAAGAATATTCCTCGACAAAGTCTTCGCTAACCACACGGTATCCTACGGCGGCAATTACAAAGCGCAGTAATGATGTATATGCAGCTTTCGCTTCGGTTACTTTCACAGCCAAAATGCCCATACCACGGCCAGCAAGGCCCAAAACGACGGCAAATGCAGCGAAGGGAGTTAGCACAATTGAAATCAGTAACAATGGCCCAGAGCTGACAACCATATAGTTAATCATGACTCTGAGAGCTTGGGTTCTGAACTGGCGGACGAATTCTTGCTCAGTAGGATTAGCACTCTGAAAATCCTTCTCGAATTCTGCCTTCATTGACGCTTGAAGACTTTTACTCTGACTGACTTCCCACTGCAAATACGTGTGCTGCCAAACCGAAAATTTTTCAGTAAACCGTAGGTAGCCATTTACCAAAGTCCGAAGCTTCTGGTACATCGGAGATGCTAGATCCCACCCATTCTCAACATAAGTTGCACGCAGCATATCGCGCAAATCAAACAGCTGATCACGATAGTGGTCGAGGATAGTTTTGCGCAACATGAATTTCCACATTGCCATAATCAATAAGACATTCACACCAATCAGTATTGATTCCATGTTTTCCACCTTTATGGCGTGTCGCCTGTTTCCGTCAACCCGCTTGATCCATTGAATGGATCGTTTGCTTCTACATCCTGACGATTCTTGTCCACCCCTTTGAGAAGGCGCTTTTTACCTTTGCGTTCGTATACCCATCCTACCGAACTACCTATCGCAATAATATAGCTTAATACCGAGGACAAATTCAGCTTTTCCAAGACCTGTGAAAGGGCGCTCAATGACGCAGGATTTGCTTTCGCAATTTCCGTCAGCCCGTTAAATATTAAATAGATGCAACCCGCAATTGTGGCCAAAGTGAACACATGCTTGATCAAACCCAAGACTTGTGTAAATTTTTCAGCTCCAATGACGAGCTTCTTGAGCTCCAATTCATGCTTAGTCAACTAAGCCCCCCTGCCAGCGCGACTTTTTCTTTACGGAACTGCGCATGGTAACACTTTGGGCGGCGGAACCTCAATACCATCGGTTACAGATTGAAGTAGCCTTCTATGAGTAACATAACGATGAATGCAGTTCCATTTGCAGTGCAGCATCAACCTATAATTAATCCGAGTGAGCTGCCTCAATGCGACCGGATCATCGTCCCGAACGCCTGCTCCGTCAGCACTTCCAGCAGCAGCGAATGCTCGATCCGACCGTCGATGATATGCACCGTATTGACGCCGGATTTGGCCGCATCCAGCGCCGACGAAATCTTGGGCAGCATGCCGCCCGAGATGGTGCCGTCGGCGAACATCTCGTCGATCTCGCGCGCCGTCAGATCGGTCAGCAGGTTGCCTTGCTTGTCCTGCACGCCGGCGATATTGGTCATCATGATCAGCTTCTCGGCCTTCAGGATTTCGGCGATCTTGCCGGCCACCACGTCGGCATTGATGTTGTACGCATGTCCGTCTTCGCCGAAACCGATCGGCGAGATGATCGGGATGAAGGCATCGTCCTGCAACGCCTTGACCACCGCCGGATTGATCGCCTCGATCTCGCCGACAAAGCCGATATCGAGATACTGCCCCGGATTATCCTTGTCCGGCATCTTCATCTTGCGCGCACGGATCAGGCCGCCATCCTTGCCGGTCAAGCCGACCGCGTGGCCGCCGTAATGATTGATCAGCATCACGATGTCCTGCTGCACTTCGCCGCCCAGCACCCATTCCACCACTTCCATGGTTTCTTCGTCGGTGATGCGCATGCCCTGCACGAAAGTGCCCTGCTTGCCGACCCGCTTCAATGCATTATCGATCTGCGGGCCGCCGCCGTGCACAACCACCGGGTTCATGCCGACCAGCTTGAGCAGAATCACGTCGCGCGCGAAGCCATGCTTCAACCGCTCTTCGGTCATTGCGTTGCCGCCGTATTTGACGACAATAGTCTTACCGTGGAATTTGCGGATATAGGGCAGCGCCTCGGCCAGGATTTGCGCCTTGATGGGGGAAGCAACCGCACTCAGATCGGCGGCGGGAGCGGGTAAGTTGGTCATGATCGGTCCTGAAAATCAATTTTCGCGATTTTACAGGGAAAGCGAGCCGGTTTCGCTGTTCGTTTTCTTGCGTTTCCCGAGACAATACATTAAATTTTTGCGCAAATGACAACCCATGCCATCCTTCATCGGGAACTTGAATCGCTGCGCCCTGCACTGATGCGCTTTGCCGTCCTGCAGCTTCGCAATGAAGGCATCGCCGAAGACGTGGTGCAGGATACGTTGATCGCAGTGCTGGAAAAGCCCGAGCGTTTCGCCGGCCAGTCTTCGCTGCGCACTTACGTTACCGGCATTCTGAAACACAAGATCATCGACGTGCTGCGCACCTGCAGCCGCGAGATCCCGGTCGAAACCGGGGAGGACCAATCCGATGCCGAAGCGATCGATGCGCTGTTCAAGCCGGACGGGCATACGGTCGAGATGCCGCGCCAGTGGGGCGATCCCGACGCGACACTGGAACAAAAGGATTTTTTCCGGGTGCTGGAAATCTGCCTGGAAAGACTGCCTGCCAAGACCGCACGCATTTTCATGATGCGGGAATGGCTGGAGCTGGAAACCGATGAAATCTGTAAGGAACTGAAGATCTCCACGTCTAATGCGTGGGTGATGCTGTATCGCGCGCGCGTACAATTGCGCGAATGCCTGGACCTGAAATGGTTCGGCAGCCGGATATAGAAAGGATGCGATGGCGATCAAGCCAACCTGCAGAGAGGTACACCGCCTCACGTCCGAGGGCCTCGACCGCGAGCTATCGATGGTCGAGAAGGCGCGTATGCGCATGCATCTGCTGGTATGCAATGCCTGCCGTAATTTCACTGGCCAGATGCAGCTGATCCGGCGAGCGATGCGCCGCTTAGGCGAGGATGATGCTACACGGTAAGCATATGCTGCGACATGGTTTCCGGATCAACATCAACGGTGCCCTGCGGCCTCGCCGCAACCGCGCATCTGCTGCTTCGGAAATCCCGCCGTGATCTTCTCCAGCGCAACCTTCTTGTCCGCATCCAGTCCGCGCACCTGAAAGGCGACCAGCGAGGTCCCGCCGCGCTCACCGATGCGCGCCGAATGCACGCCCATCTGGTTCAGGTTTGCCAGATGCGCGCGCGCGGCCTCTTCCATCTTGAATACACCAAGCGAAATCCCCCAACGCAGGCTGGAATTGTTCTGGATAATGAAAAAATCGTTAATGCCCAGGCGCCGCAATTCGCCCGCTTTTTTCTCTGCCCCCTCCTTGTCGCCCTGTGGCGGGATATACACAATATGAGAGGTGGCTTCACTTAACGTGCGCCGTTTCACGCGCGCGCCGGGCGCCAGCGAGGCGAGTTGCGCGGAAAAACGTTCCGCATCCTCGGCGCTGAAATTGCCGATTTCGGTACAGGCAATGACATCAGGCTTTTTCGCCACAACCGGCGTATCCGCTTTCCCCTCGGCCTGCACAGTCTTTTTTTCCGCTGCAACCGCCGCCGGCTCCGCCGTCACGACAGGTTCCGCAGGCGCAGCCGCTACTGCGAGGCTGCTTGCTTTGGGGGCTGGCACCACCCTGATCTTGTCTGCATTCAGTTGATTGGCCACGCGCGCAGGTTCATGTCCGCTCGGCAAAAACATATCGAGATAGCCGCGCTGGTAAGCAAACAGCGCGGCATTGGCCAGCAACAGAATCCAGAAAAAGAATTTCAGCATAGCGTGTTCATCGGCAGGTATTCATGGCCACATGGTGCAAACCGATCAGCACCAGATTGTCGATCTGGTCATGCGGCTCTCCCAGGTGCGGCGAAATCAAGGCTGCGGCGCCGCCCGACAAAATGCAACGCACCGCATCGCCTTGCCGCTTGCGATGCGCGGCCAGCGCGCGCTCCATCGCGCCGACCTGCGCAGCGATGCAGCCGCTGGCAATCGCCGCATCGGTATAGTCCGCAAATGGCTCGGAAATGTTGATGTCCTGCGCCACCTGCGGCAACTGCGCAGTATTTTTCGCCAGCGAACCGGCCATCAGGCCAAGTCCGGGCAAGATCATACCACCGGCAAAAAACCCGTCCGCAGTGATCGCATCGATAGTCGTCGCCGTGCCGCAAGTTGCGACAATGAGCGGCTGCCGCGGGAACAAGGCATGCGCGCCGATCGCCGATGCGAAGCGGTCGCAACCGAGTTGCGCAGGGTTGCGATAATTGTTGCGCACGCCGCCCGCCAACGGGGTGGATGCGAACCATTCGAGCGGTACCGGATGCATGCCCAGCGCACCGAGCAGCACCTGCTCCAGCGCATCGCGCATCGCCTGTCCTGCGACATTGGAAATCAGCACATGCACGATCTCCTGGTTGCGCCATGCATCAGTCAGTTGCCGCAATTGCGCATGGTCGACCTGCCCCCACGCCGCCCAGCGGCCCAGCGCCTCGGACTCGGGTGCGCAGCTTGGCACCAACGCCCATTTCACCCGCGTATTCCCGGCATCGATCAATAGCAGCATTCTTCACTCCCGCCTTTATCCCTTTAACGGCCGCAACGACACATCACCGGCCATGATCGCAACCGGACCGCGCTCGGTGCCGAGAAGGAAGCGGCCGATCGCATCGACGCCCTGAGCGATTCCTTCATGCACAACCTTGCCGTCGTCGAGAATGACGACCGGATGCCCATCATACGCATGCAACGCATTCCAGCGTTGCGCAAACGCCGCCAGCCCTTCCTGCTCGAACTGCTGCATTGCTTCTGCCAGACTGTTCAACAGCATCGCCATCAGCACATCCTGATCCAGCTCCGTCAGCCACGGGATATGGGCGACCGGCTGCCCGATCTGTGCAATGAGCGCGTCGTTGATCGCCATGTTGATTCCGATGCCAATCACCGCCCAGCTTGCGGCGTGTGGCGCCTGACCGGCGGATGCGCTTTCGATCAGAATGCCGGCCAGCTTTTTTCCTTCATGCAGCACGTCGTTCGGCCATTTCAGGCCGACCTGGATATCGAACATCGCAAGAGCCTGCGCGATTGCAACGCCTGCGGCCAGCGGCAGTCCGATCAGCGACTGTACCGGCAAATGAAACTTCCATGCCAGCGAAAACGTCAGCGACTTTCCGGGCGCCGATAGCCACTGGCGGCCAGCCCGGCCACGGCCTGCGGTTTGCGCTTTCGCAATGAGCAAAGCGGGCGCATTCAGCGCCGGCAGCGCGGCAAGCAGGTCGGCATTGGTGGAGCCGGTTTCGTCGACCACCCTGATCGTGACCTGTTGTGCGGCAGGCCTGCACAAGTCAGTTATACGTTCGGGAGAAAAATTCATGCCGTGATTGTAGGGGATGTTGTCCAAGATGACGCACGAATCAATCTCCCTTGTGTCAATCTTCCGTCATACCGTGACGGAAGATTGGTATTACACTCGACGAATGACAAATCAACAAGTCCCCGTACTCACGATCGATCGGGGCAAGGAATTGACCGTGCGCGCCGCCGGTGCCTGGCAGGTGCATGCGCTGACCCGACCGGATGTCATGAAGCGCATTCGCGCTGCGCTGCGTTCCTTGCCTCGAGACGCGACGGTCGCATGGGATTTGTCGCAGCTTTCCGCGCTGGACCATATCGGGGCGCAACTATTCTGGAATGCCTGGGGCAAACGGCGTCCGCCCATGCTCTACCTTGCCGAACAGCATCAGAACATCTTCAGACGCATCGAACAGACCGGAACGCTTGCGCTGCCGCAGCAACCGAAGCGCCGCCTGCTCTCCACCGACACGCTGGTGCGCCGCATGCAGGATCTCAGCGATCATGCCATCCACTTGGTCGGCCTGATCGGCCAACTGACGCTCGATCTTGCCCGTTTCCTCCGACATCCATTGCGCGGGCCATGGAAAGAAATTTCGGCAAACATTTTCCATATCGGCTATCAGGCACTCGGCATCACGGCGCTGGTCGGATTTCTGATCGGGGTCGTGCTGTCTTATTTGTCGGCACAGCAATTGCATACGTTCGGCGGCGACATTTATCTGGTCAACATTCTTGGCATGAGCATCATCCGCGAACTCGGGCCGCTTCTGGCGGCAATTCTGGTTGCCGGCCGCTCCGGTTCGGCCATTACCGCGCAACTGGGCGTCATGCGTGTGACCGAAGAGCTGGATGCAATGCTGGTGATGGGCATGCCGCACGGCTTCAGGCTGATCCTGCCGCGTGTCCTGGCACTGGCGGTATCGATGCCGCTGTTGGTGGTCTGGACCGACGCGGTGGCGCTATCCGGCGGCATGATGGCGGCAAAGCTGGAACTGGATTTATCGGTCACATATTTTCTGCAGCAGTTGCCAGGCGCAGTGCCGCTGCCCAATTACTGGATCGGCCTTGGCAAAGGCATCGTGTTCGGTGCGCTGATCGCGCTGGTGTCCTGCCATTTCGGCTTGCGCATCAAGCCCGACACCGAAAGCCTCGGGCACGGCACCACCTTGTCTGTGGTCACTGCGATCACGGTGGTGATCCTGGCCGATGCGGTGTTTGCGATCCTGTTCAAGAGCGTGGGGTTTCGCTGATGGCCGAACCGGTGATTCGGATAAGAAACCTGTGCACGCAATTCGGCCAGTTCGTCGTGCACCGCAACCTGGATCTGGAAGTGAGGGCGGGCGAGATCGTATCGTTGGTCGGCGGTTCCGGCTCCGGCAAGACCACGCTGCTGCGCCAGATGCTGGGCCTCGAACAGCCGGCTTACGGTACCGTGCAGGTATTGGGCGAAGACATCAACGCCACCGGCGGCGCGCGCCTGCGGCAGTTGCGCCGGCGCTGGGGCGTGCTGTTCCAGCACGGCGCACTGTTTTCCGCGCTGACCGCGTTCGACAATGTCGCGCAACCGATGCGCGAATTGCGCACGCTGCCGGAAGAGCTGATCCGCGATGCCGCGCTGCTGAAGCTCGATATGGTCGGCATCAGTCCGCAGGATGCGCTGAAGATGCCGGCCGATTTATCCGGCGGCATGATCAAGCGGGTGGCACTGGCGCGGGCGCTGGCGCTGGAGCCGGAACTGCTGTTCCTGGACGAGCCCACCGCCGGGCTCGACCCGGACCTGTCGGAGAGTTTTGTCGCGTTGATCCGCGAACTGCACCGTGAACTGCATCTGACGGTGATGATGGTCACGCATGACCTCGACACGCTATTTGCGCTGTCGACGCGCATCGCCGTGCTGGCGGACAAGCGTGTGGTCGTCAACGACACGCCGCAGGCGGTGATCAAGCTGCCGCACCCATTCATCCGCGAGTTCTTCCTCGGCGAACGCGGACAGCGCGCACAGGAAGTGTTACGCAACAAGGAAACGGATAGAGAACATGGAAAATAAGTCGCATGCAATCGTCGCCGGCATATTCACGCTGGTGCTGCTGGCGGCGGCAGTGCTGATCGGCATGTGGTTCAGCCGCGACCGCACGGAATGGGTGCCGTACCAGATCGCCACCAGGCTGTCGATCCCCGGCCTCAACCCGCAAGCGGCGGTACGTTATCGCGGGCTCGATGTCGGCAAGGTCGATGACATTTCGTTCGATCCGCAGAGGGTCGGCCAGATCCTGGTGCATATCAGCGTGCGTCCCGATACGCCTGTCACGCAATCCACTTTTGCGACGCTCGGCTATCAGGGCGTGACCGGCATCGCCTATGTGCAGCTCGATGACGACGGCAGCCATCCGGCCAGGGTAAAGAGCAGCAAGGAGCATATCGCACGCATCGAGATGCGGCCCAGCCTGTTCGATCAATTGCAGACGCGCGGCCTGGAAATCCTGAAGCAGACCCAGGAAGTGGCCAGCCGCATCAACAACCTGCTCTCTCCGGCCAACCAGCAAGCGGTCCTGGATGCGTTCGGCAACGTAAGCCGTGCCGCGACCGAACTCGAAGCCATTCCGCGCCAGTTACAGCCGACGCTGGCCACACTGCCCGGCATGACAGCACAGGCTCAGCAGACCTTAAGCTCGCTGGATACGCTGTCGAAAAACGCGAGCGCGCTCACCACGAGCCTGGGCAGCATGGCAAACAGACTCGAATATGAAACGCTGCCGCTAGCCCATGACATGCGCTCGTCGATACGGGCGCTCAACCGCACGCTCGACAGCCTGAATGAGCGCCCGCAAAGCGTGTTGTTCGGGTCGCCGCGCGCAAAACCCGGACCTGGTGAGCCGGGCTTTTCGGAATCGCCCGGACAGGAACGACGATGAAAAAAAACATTGCCCTGATGATGCTGGCGGCAGCGCTGACCGCCTGCGTGCTTCAACCAATCGAACCACCCACCCTGTACGACCTCGGCCCGCTACGTCCGGCTGCCAAAGCGCTGCCCGCCCTGCCGGCATTAGCCGTGGCGGAAGTGAGCGTGCCGGCCTGGCTTGACCGGCCACTGATGTTTTACCGACTCAATTACGAGAATGACCAGGAGCCACGCTCGTATGCGCACAGCCGCTGGGTCATGCCGCCCGCGCAGTTGATCACGCAACGGGTAAAAGCGCGCATGGCGCAGGCGGGCAGCGTTGTGCTGTCAGCATCCGACGGCGCGCGCAACATGCCGCTGCTGCATATTGAAGTCGACGATTTCACACAAAACTTTGATGTGCCGGGGCAAAGCGTGGGCCGGTTTGCATTGCGCGCATCAGTGTTCAAGGAACAGATACTGGTTGCGCAAAAGAGTTTCGCTACACAAGCGCCGGCACCGAGCGCCGATGCCGTCGGAGGCGCTCGCGCGCTGGCATCGGCCAGCGATGCGGCCATTGGCGAGATGATGCAATGGCTTGCCGGGCTGCCGCTCAAATAGCGGGCTATCGAGTATGATTCTCCAGGGCCTGTCATCAATTAGTTGGGGAGATGCGTTCATTCCAAAACGCGTGCTTACGGGTGGCGCGTGGCGCCGCAAAGGCTGGACGCCTTTGTTAGCCATGCAACGCCCGTAGCGCGCGTTTTGGAATGAACCCGGAGGGAACGGGCCGTATGCGTCGCCGCGCCTGAGCCTGCAACGCATACGGCCTGTTCGCAGTCCCAAACTAATTGATGACAGGCCCTAATGTCTTCACTTCAGGAAAACCAGCCCGCAGCCACAGCCGATTCAGTTCATCCGCGCCATGCATCGACATTCGCGCGCGTCGGCCTGCTGATGTACACCTTTCTGATCGTCTATGCGAGCTGGTATCCGTTCTCCGGCTGGCGCAGCATCGGCCTGCCGTTCTGGGCTTTCCTGCAGCAACCGCTGCCCTATTATTGGACCGGATTCGACGTCGTCACCAACATCATCGGCTATATGCCACTCGGCATGCTGGCCGTGTTTGCGCTCTATCCGCCTGTGCGCGGCGTGCGGGCGGCACTGCTGGCGATCCTGTGCGGCGCACTGCTGTCCGGCACCATGGAAGCGGCGCAAACCTTCCTGCCCAGCCGCGTGTCGTCCAAGCTCGAT
>DASVLY010000005.1:0-3350 GCA_036384635.1 Noviherbaspirillum sp.
GACTTGCGTTTCAAACCCGACATGCGTGCGGCAACATAGCCGCCGACAAATGCCGACACCAGCATGGAAAAACCTGCCCACAGCAGCGGACCGGTGCCCACGGTTTCGCCTTGCGAGAGATTCACGGTGGATAAGCCGGTGGCAATACCCAGCAACGTGAGCACGAGCTGCACCGAAAGGCCTACCGCCACACCGGCAATCACCGCGCCCCAGCGGATTGCCGGCCACAACTGGCGGCGCGTCACCGGTTCCGGAAGTTGCGTCATTTCTCGCCGATTCATCGTCGTTTCGTTGGTCGCCATGTTCATTTCTCCTATGGAAATCTAAGGTAATACCCAACTACTGAACCGTGGTTTAGGGAAATTCCCTTGGCGGAAAAAACGCAACATCCATGCCTGCGCGAATACAGGAAAAAATCCTCCCTGGAGTATGTGATGAAACTGGTTTAATAGGACTTACGCAAAACCGCCCCGGCAAGGCGCGCCGCCGCAGACAGTACAAGACGTACGGCAAGGCGGCAGCAACGCGGCTGGGGCGGTTTTGCGTAAGTCCTATTTAATTTTCCGGCTGCGCTTGAGCAGCAATTTCGCAAGACTCCTTCCCCCTTGCAGGATGAGGAAACCTTACGGACCGCTCTTCATGTGCAATCCGGAAATCGATGAACGCCGGTAAAGATTGCACACCCATGGGTAAGGATTCCACTTATATTTCTGCGCGGTTCTTAGAGCCTGATGTTGCAGCAGCGCCATCCGCATCCAGCGCGAGCTTCATGCGGCGCAGAAATTCCCGCCGCACCCGCCATTGCCTGGGCGTACGCACTTTCAGCCGGCAACGCAGCGTCACCGCTGCATCCTCCAGCTTCTCCACGCCCGCAATATCGATGTCGTCCAGGATCGCACAGCCCAGCGACGCATCCTTGCGCATGGATTCGCTCACCTCGCGCATCAATGCAAACACATGATCGAGATGCTGATGCCGCGCGACGTTGATATCCACTACGGCAAACGCATATTCCCTGCTTTTGTTAGTGACCGTGGTAATCATCCCGTTCGGAATGAAATGCACGCTGCCGTCGTAATCGCGGATACGGATGTGGCGCAGCGTCACCCTTTCCACGTAACCGGCCTTGCCCGCCGCTTCGATCAGATCGCCTTCGCTCACCTGGTTTTCCAGCAGCAGGAACAGGCCGGAAAAGAAATCCTTGACCAGACTCTGCGCACCGAAGCCGACGGCGATGCCGGCCACACCGGCGGTGGCAAGTATGGGCGTAATGGAGATGCCGATTTCGCCCAACGTCAGCAGCACTGCCATGCCGAAGATGACGACATTGGCGGTATAGCGGAATACATTGGCCAGCGTGTCGATGCGCCGGAAGTCATGCTGCACCTCATGATACTCACCCTCCTGTGCGGCCTTGTTCTCGATATGGATATGGCGGACAAATACCGACAGCGCGCGCCGTAGCGACCGCAACAGCAGCCAGGCCAGCAGCCAGATCAGCAGAATATGCGTTGCGGGGCCGACGATTCCGGCCCATTCGTGCATGACGGCCATGGCGGCATTCAGCATGCCGCCCCCGGTTCAGCCAATGCGATGCAACACGGATCGGATCGCAATGCCATCCGGAGTTAACGAGGGAAACGCTCGACGATGACGCCATTGGCCAGTCGCACGCGCTCGCCGGCCTGCACCTGCGGCTGGGTTTCCTGGGTCAGGGTTTGCAGCGAACCGTCGTCCATGCGGATGGTCACGCGATAGACCCTGTCCGCTGCCCGCACATTCTTTTCCATCTGGTGTCCGATCAGCGCGCCGCCCGCAGCGCCGGCCACCGTTGCCGCGGTCCTGCCGCTGCCGCTGCCCACCTGATTGCCGAGCACGCCGCCGACCACGGCGCCGGCCGCCGTGCCCAAGCCGAGTCCGGCCTGCTCGCGCGTTACGAGGTCGATCGACTGCACGACTCCCGTACCGGAAACGCTGCCGGCGGTTGCCGTTGTCGAGGTATTGGTCGTTGTTGGAACACCTGCCATACCGCCGCCGGCAGCGCACGCAGTCAAGGCCGATACCGACAGCGCCAGCAACGCCAGCCTGATTTTATCCGTCCACATGTTCATCTCCTTGTTCCCGCCGGTCATCTCCGGAACGGGGGAGCAATGCAGTTATCGTGCCAGAAACAATGTGCATTCCTTCCTCTGTCCGGGCAGTCAGCAAGAATTTCAACACGACATGAACGAAGGGTAATTTTTACATCGGGCTGTAGTTGTTACGTGCAAATTCAAATTTTCATGCTGTGCCTCAGTGGCGTTCCGCAGCTCCTTCCTCCTGCAAGGCCGGAAGGTTGAAATGAGAGTAATGAGACTGACTTATCGCTACTGCAAACTCAACCTCACTACCCCCACCCTAACCCTCCCCCGGCAAGGGGGAGGGAATACGAAGGACCCACTAGTACCTCGTCTCAGGGAATTTGAAGGGTTCAGCCGAGTTGATCGGAGGCGAGTGCAAGGCGCAAAGCACAGCGATAGCGGGTGCTATCGCGAGCATTTGCAACACGGGCAAAACAATTTTCCTGTGCCCTGCAATCGCCTTCGAGCGGCCGGCTGAACCCTTCAAATTCCCTGAGACGAGGTACTAGGTACATCGTTTGCTTTGTGTGCAATGCAGCGCTTCAACAATTCCAACAACTCCGATAATCATGCGAAAAATTGCATTGATCAGCGAACACGCTTCGCCCCTGGCGCGGATCGGCGGCACCGACAGCGGCGGACAGAATGTGTATGTTGCACAGCTTGCGAAGCAATTGGCGCGCCTTGGCTACCTGGTCGACATCTTCACCCGGCGCGATTCCCCGCTTCAGGAACAGGTGAAGGACTGGCTGCCGAACGTGCGCGTGATTCATGTTCCCGCCGGTCCCGCCCACTTCATCCCGAAAGAAGCGATGCTGCCTTATATGGATCAGTTCAGCCGCTTCGTGATGCGATTTGCGCGGCGGCAAAAAATTCCATACAAGTTGATGCACGCGAATTTTTTCATGTCGGGCATGGTCGCGCTGCAGGTCAAGCACACGCTCGGCATTCCGTTCGTCATCACCTTCCATGCGCTCGGCCGCGTGCGCCGCCAGTGCCAGAAGGAGGCCGACGGTTTTCCCGACCTGCGTTTTGCGATCGAGGAAAAACTGATGCGCGAAGCCGATCGCATCATCGCCGAGTGCCCGCAAGACCGACAGGACATGGAAACGCTGTACGGCGCTCCGAGCACCTCGATCGATATCGTTCCGTGCGGCTTCAATCCCGATGAATTCCGGCCGGTAACGCCCGATGCGCGCCAGCACCTTAACCTGCCGCGCGATGATTTCA
>DASVLY010000006.1:0-7777 GCA_036384635.1 Noviherbaspirillum sp.
TGTCGTCGGCACCGGCTCTTCCCGCAAGTCCGCCACCAACTCCGTGCTCTGGTTCACCGGCGAAGACATTCCCTTCGTTCCGAACAAGCGCTTCGGCGGCGTTTGCCTCGGCAGCAAGATCGCTCCGATTTTCTACAACACGATGGAGGATGCCGGCGCATTGCCGATCGAACTGGATGTGTCGAAGATGGACATGGGCGATGTGATCGAGCTGCGTCCCTATGAAGGCAAGGCATTGAAGAACGGCGAAGTCATCGCCGAGTTCACGGTCAAGTCCGAGGTGCTGTTCGACGAAGTGCGCGCCGGCGGACGCATTCCGCTGATCATCGGACGTGGACTGACGGCCAAGGCGCGCGAGACGCTGGGTCTTGCGCCGTCGACGCTGTTCCGCCTGCCGCAGAATCCGGTCGATTCCGGCAAGGGTTTCTCGCTTGCTCAGAAGATGGTTGGCCGCGCTTGCGGTCTGCCGGAAGGGCAGGGCATTCGTCCGGGTACGTATTGCGAACCGAAGATGACGACCGTCGGCTCGCAGGACACCACCGGCCCGATGACGCGCGATGAGCTGAAGGACCTCGCGTGCCTGGGCTTCTCCGCCGACCTCGTGATGCAGTCGTTCTGCCACACCGCCGCTTATCCGAAGGTCGTCGATGTGAAGATGCATCAGGAACTGCCGACCTTCATCTCCAACCGTGGCGGCGTGTCGCTGCGTCCGGGCGACGGCGTGATCCACTCCTGGCTGAACCGCCTGCTGTTGCCTGATACCGTCGGCACCGGCGGCGATTCGCATACCCGTTTCCCCATCGGTATCTCGTTCCCGGCGGGGTCCGGTCTGGTGGCGTTTGCCGCTGCTACCGGCGTCATGCCGCTGGACATGCCGGAGTCCGTGCTGGTGCGTTTCAAGGGCGAGATGCAGCCGGGCGTGACGCTGCGCGATCTCGTCAATGCGATCCCGCTGTATGCGATCCGTCAGGGGCTGTTGACTGTCGAGAAGAAGGGCAAGAAGAACATCTTCTCCGGCCGCATTCTCGAAATCGAAGGTTTGCCGAAGCTGAAGGTCGAGCAGGCGTTCGAGTTGTCCGATGCGTCCGCCGAGCGTTCCGCCGCCGGTTGCACGGTGCACCTCGACAAGGAGCCGATCATCGAGTACATGAACTCGAACATCACCCTGATGAAGTGGATGATCGCCAACGGCTACCAGGACAGGCGCACGCTGGAGCGCCGCATCAAGGCGATGGAAGCGTGGCTGGCCAGGCCAGAGCTGCTCGCGCCCGACGCGGATGCCGAGTACGCCGCCGTCATCGAGATCGATCTGGCCGACATCAAGGAGCCGATCGTCGCTTGCCCGAACGACCCGGACGATGTGAAGGCCTTGTCCGAAGTGGCCGGCGACAAGATCGACGAAGTGTTCGTCGGTTCGTGCATGACCAACATCGGCCACTTCCGCGCCGCGTCCAAGCTCCTCGAAGGCAAGTCCGACATTCCGGTGCGCCTGTGGATTGCGCCGCCGACCAAGATGGATCAGCAGGTGCTGACCGCCGAAGGCCACTACGGTACCTTGGGCCGCACCGGCGCGCGCATGGAAATGCCGGGCTGCTCGTTGTGCATGGGCAACCAGGCGCAGATCCGCAAGGGCGCGACCGCGATGTCGACCTCCACGCGCAATTTCCCGAACCGTCTTGGTCTGGATACGCGCGTCTATCTCGGCTCGGCTGAACTCGCGGCGGTATGCGCGATGCTCGGCAGGATTCCGACGAAGGAAGAGTACATGGCTAATGTCGGCGTCATCGACAAGAATGCCGCCAATATCTACCGCTACATGAACTTCGACCAGATCGCCGAATTCCGCGAGGTGGCCGACAGCGTGAGTGTCTGATTGCCGCTGGTCCGCATGTGAGCGCGCGGACCGGAACGGCGATAGCACGCTTTGGAAAACGCACCGTACATACGGTGCGTTTTTGTTTTGTGCGTTCGTTTGCCATGCTGTTCATCTTCTACGCGAAGCTGGAGGTATGTATAAACGTGTTGACACATAGGTTCGAATGCATATACTGTTGACCTCCAAGGAGATTTAATATGGCCAAGGCGGCAAAGCTTACGATTCAACAGTGGGGAAACAGTCTTGCCGTGCGTATTCCCGCTGCGATTGCCCGTTCCGCCCATTTCTCGGTAGGGCAGCCGGTCGAGGTGCTTGTGGAAAACGACGGTGTGATGGTCAAGCCGGTCGGCGAACCGAAGCTCTCGCTTGCGCAAAAACTGGCTTTGTTCGATCCGGCCAGGCATGGCGGCGAGGCGATGGCGACCGATCGAGTGGGCGCCGAGGTATTTTGATGGCGGCCAGGAAAAACTGGTCGCCGGATCGACGCGATGTCATCTGGATTGATTGCAATCCTCAAACCGGCAGAGAGATGAAAGATGTTCATCCCTTGTTGGTGCTGTCGCCCCGCGCGTTCAACGAGCGTACCGGCATCGTTATTGGATTGCCGATGACCACTGCGGCATACAACGAAACAAATCCTTTTGCCGTGAAATTTGTCGGAGCCAGGAACGTAACAAGTTACATTCTTACGCACCAGCCGAAATCATTTGACTGGAAGATGCGCGGCGCGAAGGCTCACCCGATAAAGCAGGCGCCAGAGGATGTTTTCGCTTTGGCGTGTGAATCGTTGAATCAGATCATTGCCATTGGCGACTAGAAATTATCCACACGACGGAAGGCGCTGCGCTTTTTCATCCTGCCGCGCCGCCGCTTGTGATGGTGTTCCACTGCGCGGCGGAATGAATCGGACTTGCCTGGCGCCATCCAGGCAAGTCAGCTCATCTGTTGCTCGGAAGCGGCTCGGAACTTCGGCGTACCGACAACGAAGTTGAATTCGGCCACGCCTTCGACGGCGCCCTGCACTGCATCTCCCGGCTGAAGCTTGCCCACACCTGCCGGTGTGCCGGAGAAAATCAAGTCACCGGGCGCCAATGCAACGTAGCGCGAGATGTGGCTGACGATGTCGGCGACAGGCCAGATCATTTCATTCAGATTGCCGTCCTGCCTGATTTCGCCATTGACCTTCAACCAGATGCGAGCCTGGTGCGGATGGCCCACCTGGCGCACGGGATGAATCTCGCTGCAAGGCCCGGATGCGTCGAAGCCCTTGGCGAAGTCCCAGGGACGGCTCATTTCCTTGGCAACCGCCTGCATGTCCCGGCGCGTCAGATCAAGCCCTGCCGCGTAGCCCCATACCAGTGCGAGCGCATCCTCGGCCATGACGTTGACGCCGCCCTTTCCTAATGCGACCACCATTTCAATTTCGTGGTGAAGGTCATTGGTGGCGCTGGGGTAGGGAACGCTGCCGCTTGCCGGAACAATGGCATCGGCCGGCTTCATGAAAAAGAAGGGCGGTTCCCGCGAAGGATCGTTTCCCATTTCGCGCGCATGGGCTGCATAGTTACGTCCGACGCAAAACACGCGGCGAATTGGAAATCTGGCTGCCGTTCCGGCAACCGGGAGGGAAGGGGCGGGCGGTGGAGCAATCACATATTCGGTCATGGCGATTCTTTGCTTGATGAGTGAAAAGGACTTACGCAATGGCACGGTTTCTTCGGGCAAGTAGCGAGATAACCGGCACTCAAGAAAGAGAGGTGAAGCGTAAGTCCTGAAATGAAAAGCCATTAATTTGTGATTCTTTTTTAGGACTTGCGCTTCGCCTGCGCTTCCCGGGATCGGGTACTCCCTGCATTCTCCATGAAAAAACGGCGGCATTGCGCAAGTCCTCAATATCTTTGATTGCAAACGGAAATTTTCATTGCTGAACCCGCAAAAAATCGATGGGCGGCGGTTCCGGCTCATTACGCCCTCTGGAGTAAAATAGCGCCCTTCCTACAGGCATCTCCCTACCCGCTCGCATGCTGCGCTTGACTGACGTACAACTCCCGCTCGACCACGCCGAAGCCGAACTGCCGGCCGCGATTCTGGCTCGACTGAACATTGCCGCCGACGAGTTGATCGGCTACACCGTCTTCCGCCGTGGTTACGACGCGCGCAAGAAAAGCGCGATCACGCTGGTCTATACCCTCGATGTTGAACTAAAGAATGAAGCGGCAGTGCTCTCGCGCTTGAAAGGCGTGCCGCATATCGGCATCACGCCCGACACCAGCTATAAATTCGTCGCGCAGGCCCCGGCCAATCTTCAGAAGCGCCCGGTTATCATCGGCTTCGGGCCGTGCGGCATTTTCGCCGCGCTGATCCTGGCGCAAATGGGTTTTCGTCCGCTTATCCTCGAACGCGGCAAGGTGGTGCGCGAACGCACCAGGGACACCTGGGGGCTGTGGCGCAAGCGGGAACTCAACCCGGAATCGAATGTGCAGTTCGGCGAGGGCGGGGCGGGCACTTTTTCCGACGGCAAGCTGCACAGCCAGATCAAGGACCCGAAGCATTACGGCCGCAAGGTGTTGACCGAGTTCGTGAAGGCTTACGCGCCGGAAGAGATCCTGTATGTGAGCAAGCCGCATATCGGCACTTTCCGCCTCGTCAAGATGGTGGAGGCGATGCGCGAGACCATCGAATCGCTGGGCGGCGAATTCCGCTTCCAGGCGAAAGTGACCGACCTCGACATCGATAACGGCCAGATACGCGGCGTCGTGCTTGCCAATGGCGAACATATCGCAACCGATCACGTGGTGCTGGCGGTCGGCCACAGCGCGCGCGATACCTTCCAGATGCTGTATGACCGCGGCGTGTACGTCGAGGCGAAGCCGTTTTCGATCGGCTTTCGCGCCGAGCATCCGCAGTCGCTGATCGACCGCGCGCGCTTTGGCAAATTCGCCGGCCATCCGCTGTTGGGCGCGGCCGATTACAAGCTGGTGCATCATTGTAAAAACGGCCGCTCGGTCTACAGCTTTTGCATGTGCCCCGGCGGCACGGTGGTTGCCGCCACATCGGAGCCGGAGCGCGTGGTGACCAACGGCATGAGCCAGTATTCGCGCAACGAGCGCAATGCCAACAGCGGCATCGTGGTCGGCATCACGCCCGACGATTATCCGGGCCATCCGTTGGCCGGTCTCGATTTACAGCGCGCGCTGGAATCGCGCGCCTATGTGCTGGGCGGGAGCAATTACAACGCGCCGGGGCAGTTGGTCGGCGATTTCATTGCGGGTAAGCCGTCGGTCGAATTCGGTTCGGTGCTGCCGTCGTACAAACCCGGCGTACACTTGACCGACCTCGCGCCGTCGCTGCCCGATTATGCAATCGAAGCGATCCGCGAAGCGCTGCCCGCGTTCGATAAGCAGATCAAGGGTTATGCGATGCACGACGCGGTGCTGACCGGCGTCGAGACGCGCACCTCGTCGCCGGTGCGCATCAAGCGGAAAGATAACTTCCAGAGCCTCAATACCAAGGGACTGTATCCGGCAGGCGAGGGCGCCGGTTACGCGGGCGGGATTCTGTCGGCGGCGGTCGATGGCATCAAGGTCGCGGAAGCGGTGGCGCTCAGTATGGTCGGTGCGCCGGATGCGCGGGGCGGGCTGTCGTGAATGTGATAGTCTGCACACCGCTTTGCCTTGACGTCAAAAACCACTCGGTTGTTCGGTAGAAAACCAGCGTTCGCAGATTGTTGTTGATGCCCTGCGGGTGTTCTGCAGAGTGGAAACATTGCCATTCCTGCCGGTTTTGACTGGAGCATCTCCCTGCTGCGGAGACCGTGCCTTGGCTATAATTTCCGCCTTCGCCAGATCGGAGCCTTCCCATGTCACTGCAAGACCACCAGCTCGAACTGCTGTCACCCGCCAAAAACGCCGAGATCGCACGCGAAGCCATCCTGCATGGGGCTGACGCGGTCTATATCGGCGGACCTGCGTTCGGCGCGCGACACAATGCCAGCAATCCGCTGGAAGACATTGCCGGCCTGGCGGAATTCGCGCACCGTTACCACGCCCGCCTCTTCGTGACGATGAATACCATCCTGCACGATGCCGAGCTGGAAACCGCGCGCAAACAGATATGGCAACTGTACGATGCCGGCGTCGACGCGCTCATCGTGCAGGACATGGGCCTGCTGGAAATGGATCTGCCGCCCATCCAGTTGCACGCCAGTACGCAATGCGACATCCGCACCGTGGACAAGGCCCGTTTTCTGGGGGCGGTGGGGTTCTCCCAACTGGTGCTGGCGCGCGAACTGAGCCTGGAGCAGATCCGCAAGATTCGCGAGGCGGTCGATACGCCGCTTGAGTATTTCGTTCACGGCGCTCTTTGCGTGGCGTTTTCCGGCCAGTGCTACATTTCCCACGCGGACACCGGCCGCAGCGCCAATCGCGGCGACTGCTCGCAAGCCTGCCGCCTGCCATACACACTCACCGACGGTCAGGGCCGCGTGGTGGCCTATGAAAAACACTTGCTGTCGATGAAGGACAATGACCAGAGCCGTAACCTGGAGGCCTTGATCGACGCCGGCATCCGCTCGTTCAAGATCGAGGGGCGCTACAAGGACATCGGCTATGTGAAGAACATTACCGGCCACTACCGCCTGTTGCTCGACGAGATCATGGAGCGCCGGTCCGGGTTTGCGCGGGCATCCAGCGGGCGCACGCGCTTGCTGTTCACGCCGGACGTGGACAAGAACTTCCATCGCGGCCACACCGATTACTTTGCCCAGGAGCGCCAGCCGGATATCGGCGCCTTCGATTCGCCCAAATACGTGGGCGTGGAATTAGGCGCCGTCAGCCGCATGGGGACCGACCATTTCGACCTGATGGCGAATGCGCCGCTGGCCAATGGCGACGGTTTGAATTACATGCACAAGCGCAGCACGGTCGGCATCCTTGCCAACCGGGTGGAGAAGCTGGGGGAGGATGCGGAGGGCCAGCGCTGGCGCGTGTTCCCCAATGAAGCCATGAGCGCCTTGCCGGGCCTGAAGATCGGCAGTGTGATCCACCGCAATCGCGATCACCAGTGGGAAGCCGCGCTGCAAAAGAAATCGGCGGAACGCAAGGTGACGCTGCACCTGATGCTCTCCCAGCATGCCGACGGCTTGCGCCTGACTATTGGCGACGAAGACGGCATCGCCAGCGTGACCGACGCAGCCATCGCGCTGCGGCCGGCACAGCAGGCCACGCAGGCCGAAGCCGCGCTGCGTACCAGCCTTGGCAAGCTCGGCAACACGATGTTCGAGGCGGGGCAGGTCGAACTGGCGCTGTCGCAACCCTGGTTCGTGCCGGCGGCGGCCATCAACGCGCTGCGCCGCGATGCCATTGCGGCGCACGAGGCTGCGCGACTGGCAGCGTGGCAGCGTCCGTCGCGCAAGATGCCTGCGGAGCCGTGCCCCACCTATCCGGAAACGCAGCTCTCCTACCTGGCCAACGTCTACAACGAAAAAGCGCGTGCCTTCTACCGCAAGCATGGCGTGCAACTGATCGATGCGGCGTACGAAGCGCACCAGGAAGCAGGCGAGGTATCGCTGATGATCACCAAGCACTGCCTGCGTTTTTCGTTCAACCTCTGTCCCAAGCAAGCCAAGGGAGTGCAGGGCGTCCAGGGGCAGGTACGCGCGGAGCCGATGACGCTGGTGAGCGGCAACGAGCGCTATACCTTGCGCTTCGATTGCAAGCCGTGTGAAATGCACGTCATCGGCGCAATCAAGCCGGGCATTCTCAACTCGCCGCCACCGTCGGCTGTGCCATACAGCCCGCTGGTGTTCCATCGCCGGCGTCCCGGTGCCTGAAGCTTGCATTGCTGGCCGGGGCGGTCCATGCTCACGGACATTCGAATTCCAGTTCTTCGGCCCTGCCTGATGTG
>DASVLY010000007.1:0-4017 GCA_036384635.1 Noviherbaspirillum sp.
GAGGGCGATGCCGCGTCGAACTGGCTCGCACCGGCAGATCATCTTTAACGCGAAGCACCTCCGTTGTTTAAAGTAATTCGACATCAGGCAAATTGAGGTAACAGCTCTCCCGCGTCGTATCTACAAAATCGGACAGATACGACTTGTCCGACATCTCCGGCAGACAAGCTGCATACAGGTGCCCTGTCAGGCCGTCTCGCGTGATGCGCTTGGCCAGAACATAGTCCCGGTTCAGATAATTCTGCGCCGCCCATACCGGCAGTGTCGCAATGCCCCTGCGGCTGGCGACTAACTGCAGCATCGCTACCGTTAGTTCGGTGGTGCGGCGCGCAGTCTGCACGCCTGCCGGTTTCAAGACCTGCCGCACTACGTCCAGCATCTCGTCCGGCACCGGGTAGGTAATCAGCGTATCGGTCGCGAAGTCTTGCGCATCCAGATATTCGCATGTGGCCAGCGGGTGGTTCTTTGCCAGCAGCGCTACGATCTCGAAGCGGAACAACGGGTGGTAATCGACCGTTTCATCCGCGTCGACTTCCGATACGATCGCCACATCGGCCTTGTGCTCATAAAGCAAGCCGACCGGATCGGCCTGAAAGCCCGACACGATATCCAGTTCCACTTCCGGCCAGCGTCCGCGAAACACATCCATCGCCGGCATCAGCCAGTCGAAACAGGTATGGCATTCCACCGCGATCCGCAACTGCCCTGCCATGCCTTGCGCGATGCGCGCGATGTCGCGTTCGCCCCCCTCCACTTGCGGCAGTATCGCCCCCGCCAGTTTCAACAGCCGCTCGCCAGCCGGCGTAAAACGCACCGGCACCGACTTGCGCTCGAACAGCGCAGTGCCGTAGTGATCTTCCAGTTGCTTCAACTGATGCGATAGCGCCGACTGGGTGACATTCAACAGCGCCGCCGCGCGCAGCAGGTTGCCGCCCTCGCGCAACGCGACCAGGGTTTTAAGATGCCGCAGTTCAAGGATCGATTGCATTATGAATGAAATTCAAGTTGATTCTTAAAATTTATCGTTTGAATCATAAATCGACTTGCGCGACCATGACAACCGTTCAATCGTTTTATGGAGAAAGTCATGGCATTGGCTCACACCTTGGGTTTTCCGCGCATCGGCGCACAGCGTGAATTGAAGTTCGCCTTGGAGGCGTTCTGGCGCGGCGACTCGAATGAAGTCGCGTTGCGGGAGACCGGCAGCACTCTGCGCTCGCACCACTGGGCGCTGCAATCCGCATCCGGCATGGATGTGGTGACGGTCGGCGATTTTGCGTGGTACGACCACGTGCTCAATACGCTGGCGCTGTTGGGCGCGGTTCCTTCGCGTTTCGGCTTCGATCCGAAGCGCCTGGCGCTCGCCGACTATTTCACGCTGGCGCGCGGCAGCAAGGAGCACTTTGCGATGGAAATGACGAAATGGTTCGATACCAACTATCACTACCTGGTGCCTGAATGGACGCCGGACCTCCGTTTTGATGGTGGAGTCGACTGGCTGTTCGACGAGATCGCCCAAGCGCGTGAAGAGTCGCATTGTGTGAAAGCTGTCCTGCTTGGCCCGCTGACGCTGCTATACCTGGGCAAGATCAAGTCCGGCCTTGCGCACAAACTCGATCTGCTGCCGCGTGTGATCGAGGGCTACCGGAAAGTGCTGCAACGATTGCAGGCCGCCGGCGTGGAATGGGTGCAGGTCGACGAGCCGATTCTCGCGCTCGAACTGGATGACGCCTGGCGGGACGCATTTATGCCGGCTTATGCGGCGCTGGCGCAGGATGCGCCGAAGCTGTTGCTGGCAACTTATTTCGACGAAGTACGCGACCATGCGGCGCTGCTGCGCGCATTGCCTGTGGCCGGCGTGCATCTGGACCTGGTACGCGGTGCCGGGCAGCTCAGTGCATTTTTGGACGGCTGGCCGCAGGATCGCGTACTTTCGGCCGGCATTGTGGATGGGCGTAACATCTGGCGTGCCGATCTGGATGCGGCGCTGGCCACGCTTGCGTCAGCACATGCCGTATTAGGAGAGCGTCTGTGGATTGCGCCGAGTTGCTCGCTGCTGCACGTGCCAGTCGATCTGGCGCAGGAAACCGGCCTCGATGCCGAACTCAAAAGCTGGCTGGCGTTCGCCACGCAAAAACTCCATGAAGTAGCCGCGCTGAAGCGCGCGCTCAATGGCGAGAGCGCAGCGGTACAAGCGCAGTTTGCCGCCGCCCGCACTGCTCTGGACGCGCGCAGGAACTCGCCGCGCATTCACAATCCGCTGGTGCAGAAGCGTCTGGCAGGCGTATCGGAACATGATGCGCAGCGCGGCGCGGACTTCGCCTCCCGCATCGCAGTCCAGCAGGCGAAATGGAAGCTGCCGCTCTTCCCCACCACCACGATCGGCTCCTTCCCGCAAACCGCCGAAATTCGCCAGGTGCGCGCTGCTTACAAGCGCGGCGCCATCGGCCACCTCGATTACCTCAATAAGATGCGGGACGAGATCCGGCTCGCGGTGCGGCGGCAGGAGGAGCTGGGCCTGGATGTGCTGGTGCATGGCGAAGCGGAGCGTAACGACATGGTCGAATATTTCGGCGAACAGTTATGGGGCTATGGCTTCACCGCCAATGGATGGGTGCAGAGCTATGGTTCGCGTTGCGTGAAGCCGCCGTTTATTTACGGCGACGTGTACCGTCCCGAAGCGATGACGGTGGACTGGAGCCGGTTCGCGCAAAGCCTGACCGGCAAGCCGGTCAAAGGCATGCTGACCGGCCCGGTCACCATGCTGCAATGGTCATTCGTGCGCGACGACCAACCGCGCGAGACGACCGCGCTGCAGATCGCGCTGGCCTTGCGCGATGAAGTGTGCGACCTGGAAAAAGCCGGCATCGGCATGATCCAGATCGACGAACCGGCGTTCCGCGAGGGGCTGCCGTTGAAGCAGCGGCACTGGCGGCATTACCTCGACTGGGCGGTGCGTGCTTTCAAGATCAGCGCATCGGGCGTGGCCGACGACACGCAGATCCACACCCACATGTGCTATTCGGAATTCAACGACATCCTGCCCTGGGTCGCGGCGATGGATGCGGATGTCATCACAATCGAGACTTCGCGCTCGGACATGGAGTTGCTCGACGGCTTCGGCAAGTTCGCGTATCCGAACGACATCGGCCCCGGCGTCTACGACATTCACTCGCCGCGTGTGCCGCAGGTGGAAGAAATGGAACGCCTGCTGCGCAAGGCGCGCGGCGTGATTCCCGATGCAAGGCTGTGGGTGAACCCGGATTGCGGTTTGAAAACGCGCGGCTGGGCAGAGACTTGCGAGGCGCTGTCCAACATGGTGTTGGCAGCGCGCAGGCTGCGGCAGGAAGCGGAGTACGCCGGGGAACGGGCGGCGTAACATCACATCGATCACATCGCGATGTTGTCGATTTCCATCTTCGCATGCTCGATGCTGTCGGTCCACGCCGCCCCCGGATAGAAAAAGCCTGGAAAGATATTCTTCCGTATGCTGACCGGCGTGCCGTTCCGCGTGATTTCATATCCCGCATACCACATTGCGCCGGCGTTCTGGCTGGGCATCGGGAAGATGGTATAGCCTCTGTACTGCACGTGTTCGGTATTCATCATAGGCTTCGGCCCTAGTCGGAGAGCTTTCATCAAGGGGCATCATGCTGCATGCAGCATGATGCCCGGCACTTCATTTCATTTATAGGATGGGCAAGCAACCATTGCAAGGAAAGGAAGTTGCTTCCCGTTACCCGAGTTCGATCGGCACGAAAATCTTCGCGTTATCGCGCTGCACCAAGAGGGCCGCATGCCGGCCGGATTTGCTCGCCAGACTCTGCAATTGCTCGGCGCTGGTGATCGGCGTGCCGTTCAGCGACAGCACGATATCGCCCGGCTGGATGCCGGCCTTTGCCGCCGGTCCGGCGACGCCTTCCACCAGCAGGCCGCCGGTCACGCCGGCTTCGCGCTGTTCCTGGCGTTCAAGCGGACGCACCGCCAGCCCGAGCCGTCCCCGCTCTTGTTGCGCAT
>DASVLY010000008.1:0-3114 GCA_036384635.1 Noviherbaspirillum sp.
TGCGCGCCAGGCGCATCAGCGACAGGTGTCCTTCATGCAGGTTGCCCATGGTAGGAACGAATGCGGTGCGCAGTTGTCCGCGCAACTGGTCGCGCAGTTCCTCAATGGAAGAAATGATTTTCATGGCAAAACTTTACTACATCAAAATGCCGGGATAAGGCGCGGCAAAGGTGAAATCAGGTCGGAGAATAAGCCAGCCGGACATAGATCGGCGCAAAGGACTCCGCCTGTGTGATCTCGATCAAGGTTTCCTTCGCCAGTTCGAGCAGCGCGATGAAATTGACCACTACCACCGGCACGCCGCGGTAGGGATCGAACAGCTCGGTGAATTCGACGAACTTGGTCGACTGCAGGCGGCGCAGGATGCCCGTCATGTGCTCGCGCACCGACAGCTCTTCCCGCGTGATGGTGTGATGCGCGGTTAGCTTTGCGCGTTTGAGGATGTCGCTCCAGATCGCCTGCAATTCGTTGATGCTGACTTCCGGCCAGCGCGTGACCATGCTTTGTTCTATGTAAATCTGCGCGCGCACATAGTCGCGTCCGAGCTGCGGCAGTGTGTCGAGTTGTTGCGCGGCGAGCTTGATCTGTTCGTATTCCAGCAGACGCCGCACCAGTTCGGCGCGCGGGTCCGCCGCTTCTTCGCCGGTTTCGCTCTTTTTCACCGGCAGCAGCATGCGCGACTTGATCTCGATGAGCATCGCAGCCATCAACAGGTATTCGGCTGCCAGTTCCAGGTTGCTCGATCGGATCTGGTCCACGTATTCCAGGTACTGGTGCGTGACCTGCGCCATCGGAATATCGAGAATGTTGAAATTCTGCTTGCGGATCAGGTACAACAGCAGATCGAGGGGCCCTTGGAACGCTTCCAGGAAAACTTCCAGCGCATCCGGCGGGATATATAAATCATTCGGCAGCTTGAATAGCGGTTCGCCATACAGCTTGGCGAATGCCACGCCGTCAATCACGTCCGGCGTGGAGTCCGGCTGGTTCGCGAGCGCACGCTCGGGAGCGTCAGCCGGCAGATGCCCAAGCAGCGTGTCCTGCGGAGAAGTCATTAAAACTTGGTCTGGTAAACGTAGGCTTGCTGCTTGATGCGCGACTCTTCTGCACGCTGGCGTGCGTCGAGGTCAATCGGCGCCTTGTCCCACAGCAGGGCGCGGCCTTCGCGCTGCTTTTTCTCCAGTTCCGGGTCCTTCTGCTTCAATTCCTTCAGAAACTTGGTGAATTCGGATTCGTATTTCGTCTGTTGTTTGCTGAACTTCATGGCGTATTCACATCACAGTAGAAAAAGCAGTCGCTATTCTACCCGCCTTCGCATACATTCCGTTAAACAAATGGAGACAGTGTGGCGGCTTCATTGCTATATCTTAAAAAGGTAATGCGATGAATTCATGGCGCATCCTCGCTAATCACAGTATTATTGCCATGGTGAAACATTGATGATGGCCAATTTTTATTGACCAAGCGCTGGAGACGCAAGCAAAGAGGTAAACATGCGATTGGCTGCTGACAATGGCTTGGCCGATATTCTGGTCGTCGACGACACGTCGTCGGATCGCCAGTTTTTGTCCGAGGTCCTGGTCGCGCAAGGCTACCGCGTAGTCACTGCGGGTAGCGGTACTCAGGCATTGGAAGAAATCAATCTTGCGATTCCCGACTTGGTGTTGCTTGATATCAATATGCCGGACATGGATGGCTTCGAGGTCTGCCGGCAGCTCAAGCAGTCGATACATTTCGCCCGCATTCCTGTCATTTTCATCAGTTCTTACGACGATACCGAGAGCAAGGTTGCAGCTTTCAACTGCGGCGGCATCGACTATGTGACCAAGCCTTTCATGGTCGCTGAAGTGAAGGCACGCATCCGCGCCCATCTTGAAATGAAGCGGGTGCGCGACCAGCTCGACTTCCAGGCCGGGCATGACCCTCTGACCGGTCTGCCCAATCGCAACCTGCTGACGGACCGCCTGCACCAGGCATTGAACTATGCGGAACGCTATGGAAGCCAGGTCGCAGTCGCATATATCGATCTCGATAAGTTCAAGGAGGTCAATGACTGCTTCGGCCATCAGGCCGGCGACCGCCTGCTGGTGGAAGTGTCGCGCCGACTGCTCGCTTGCGTACGCGAGTTGGACACGGTCGCACGCCTGGGCGGCGATGAATTCGTGATCGTGTTCTACGGCCAGTCCGACGAAAATGCCACTGGGCATACGATGCAGCGCATCCTGGAGCGCATTGCCGAGCCGTTCGTGTTCGACGGTCTTTCTCTGAACGTAAGCTGCAGTATCGGTTTTACCGTCTATCCGCAGGACGGGCGCGATGTCGACACCTTGCTCAGAAATGCAGATACCGCGATGTACCGCGCGAAGGAACTCGGGCGCAACAATTTCCAGTTCTATACCAGCGAGCTCAATATCCGCATCAACGAGAGAATGACACTGGAGAAGAGCCTGCGGCAGGCGCTGGAGCGCGACGAATTCCTCCTCCATTACCAGCCGCGCATCGAATTACGCGGCGGCCGGGTGGTCGGGCTGGAAGCGCTGATCCGCTGGCGTCATCCGGAACGCGGCCTGCTGCCGCCGTTGAGTTTCATTCCAGTAGCCGAGCAGGCTGGTCTGATTGGACAGGTCGGCGACTGGGTAGTGCGCGCTGTCTGCCGCCAGCAAAGCGCATGGCAGCAAAAGGGCGTGCAACAGATGCCGGTGTCGATCAACATCTCTGCCGCGCAATTCCTGTCGCCCGGGTTTGCACAGTCGGTTGCCGCTGTGCTGCAGGAAACGAACATCGACGCATCACTGCTGGAACTTGAATTCAGGGAATCGCTGCTGATGAACGATCCGGCAATCAGTATGCGCGTGCTGCGCGAGCTCAGGGATATCGGCGTCGGTCTGTCGATCGATGATTTCGGCACCGGTTTCTCGAACCTGAGTTATCTGAAGCAATTCGCAGTCGATCGGCTCAAGCTCGACCCCAGCTTCGTATGCGGCATCGAGAATCAGCCGGACGACCTCGCGCTGGCCGAGGCAGTGATCAGCGTCGCGCACAGTTTGCAGTTGAAGGTGGCAGCCGAAGGCATCGAGAGAGGCAGTCAGCTTGCGTTGCTGGCAGACCGAGGCT
>DASVLY010000009.1:0-1684 GCA_036384635.1 Noviherbaspirillum sp.
ACCGTACGTCCGAACTGCGGGTCGTGCATCAGCACCGGCACGCCGTCCTGCGACAGCATCACATCGAACTCGACCGCATGAAAACCATGCGCGAGACCGCAGCGCATCGCTGCCAATGTATTTTCCGGCGCCAACACGCCGCCGCCACGGTGGGCAATGACTTTCGGATAAAACCACATCGCTTGATCTATCTCTTGGAATACCTTCAACCGTACGTAGTCTAATGCCAACCCTTACTTGAAGGCGATATAGTTTTGGCCACGCTGCAAGGACTATTTGCGATGCAGGCCGGAATTGTTCGTCCTGCCCACCATGCCAACAGACCATTTCCAGTCGACGCCTTTCGACCTGTCCACCACCCTGTTTCCGGCCGAATGGCAAGCAATTCTCGCCCATCTGCCGGACCCGCTGGCGGCATGCGCTGCCGATACCGCTCTGTCCTATGCGAGTCCGTCATTTGCGCGGCTGCTCGGCTACAGCGAGCATGGCTGGAACGGCATGCGCCTGCTTGAGCTGGCGCACCCGGAGGACCATGCGGAGCTGCAGGAGGCGATCGAACAAGTGATCCGCAATGGCGCACCGCACGCCCTCGCGTTCCGTCTGCGGCGCCATGATGGTTCATGGCGCCAGGTCGATGGACAGGTCTGCAAACTCCCGGCGCAGCCAGGCACCGGCCAAGTGCTGTTGAGCGTTCGCGATGTAACCGGCCAATGTCAGGAGCAGCAGCGCATCGCAGCGGAAAAAAAGCGCCAGTTACACTATTTCAATCGCCTGCTGCGCCTTGCGCAGCATCCGCATGCCAATCTGGATTCGGCATTGAAGGTGATATTGAAAGCAGCGGCCAAGGCACTAGGCACGCATCGCTGCGCTTACTGGGAAGTCGGAGCAGACCCGCCGGCGTCGCGTTGCGTGATGGCGTATGACGACGTGCGGCAAAACCTGGTGATGGAAATGCCGGATGCGCAATTCAACGCCGCATTTCATCCGCTGCTGCAGCAAGTACTCATCAGCGAGCGTGAAATGATCGTGGGCGATGTCGACACTGATCCACGCGCAGCGCCCGGCTGCGCGTATTTTCATGCCGCTTCAGTCAAGGCAGTGATGGTCGTGCCGGTGCGCCACGCGCAACGAATCGCTGGACTGCTGGTGATATCGCACCTGCAGGAGCCGCGCGCGTGGCGCAAGGACGAGGCGGAGTTCGCAGACAACTGCGCCGGCCTGATCTCGCTGATTTTCCAGGAGGTGGCGCGCGCGCGGCCGCAAGCGCCGCCGTTGCAGCTCACTCATCTGGACAACCTGACCGGGCTGCCGAACCGCAATTTCCTGCTCGACCGTGCAAGTACCCTGTTCCCGCAAGCGGCTGCGCATCCGGAACCGCTGGCCGCCTTCTTCATCGATCTCGACAGCTTCAGATATGTCAACGATGCGCTCGGCAATGAGATCGGCGACGAGTTGCTCAAGGCGGTCGCGTTGCGATTGAGGAACCTGGTGCGCAAGGACGATGTGCTGGTACGCCTGGGCGGCGACGAATTCATGCTGCTGGCCAGGAAGCTGGACGACATGCGCATTGCCGGCGACATTGCACAGCACATTGTCGATGCAATGCACGATCCGTTCTCATTGCGCGGCCACGAACTGCAAATATCGGTTAGCGTGGGCATCGCGCTATACCCGTTCGATGGCA
>DASVLY010000010.1:0-7753 GCA_036384635.1 Noviherbaspirillum sp.
CATCCGACTGCAGCTCACGCTTCCTGGCTTCCTGCGACGTGAGCAAATCCACCCACAAGGTAGCAAGACGCGCATTGCGCAGCACGCAGGCGACGTAATCGCTCGGCGGCTTGATGCGATTGTGGCCCCCGATGTGGGCGAACAGGATCGCACCTATGGGATCCTCCGGTAACCACAATGTCCCTTCCATTGGAGTGGAGGATGCCTCGACCTGGACGTTCTCCACTTGCATCGATAACGCCATCATCCGTCTCCGCGATGCTTCAATGCCGTTGCTATGCAGCTTCGATGTTCGCGCATCCGCCGGGACGAACCGCTCCGATGAACAAAATGCGCGTATCGGAAACTGTTGCCGAACAGAGCTACGCAAACTCCATGCCACAAAACGGATCAGGCCCCATGCCCCCCGCGAAGACGTTACGGGCGATCAATCCTGTGGAGGCGTCTTCGAAGCATTCGCCACCGCGCGCCGCTCCAGCGGCGCCAATGCCGGCCCTTCCAGCACATCGCCGTCATAGGAAAACCGGCTGCCGTGGCAGGGACAATCCCAGGTGCGTTCCGCGCGATTCCAGTGAACGATGCATTTCAGATGCGTGCAGACCGGCGATACCGCGTGCAATTGATTGGCATCGTCGCGGTACACCGCCAGCTTGTCGCCGCCGATCTCGATCACCCTGCCCTCGCCCACGCGCACTTCGTCAAGCTGCCTGGCCTCTCCGCCCTTCAGATAGTCTTTCACGTAATAACCGGCGACATTGAGGTTTTCTTTCAGGAATTTGCCGGCCGATTTGACGGGAGTGAAGCGGTGCGGCGAGTACAGACTGTCGAATTCGGTGTGCCGTCCGGCAATCTGCTCGGCCAGCATGAAACCGGCCAGCGCACCGTAGGTCAGGCCGTCGGCAGCAAAGCCGGTCGCCACGTATAAATGCGGCGCGCCGATGGCGGTGCCGATATAGGGCAAGCCGTCGGCCGGCCGGTATTGCTGCGCCGACCAGCGGTAATCGACCGACACCACGTCAAAGCGGGCGCGCAGGATGCGTTCGAGCTTGCGGTAGATTTCAACGGTATCTTCCCGCTGCCCGGTCTTGTGCATCTCGCCGATCATCAGCACACGCGGCCTGTCGTCGAACTCGACCAGGCGCGTCGAATACCTTTCCGGCCCGACGCTCCAGAAAATGCCACCCGCCAACTGTTTTTCCGCCAACGTTGCCGCCACGGCATATTCACGATACGGACCAAGTCCGGTCTGCAGCGTATTGAAGCCTTTGGGCGTATGAGTCGCCATCACGATATGCCGCGCGGTGACGCGATGTTGCGCAGTGCTGACAATGCCATGGGCTTCGTCGATGCCGGTCACCGGCGTGCCCTCGAAAATATGGCAGTGTCCGGAACGGATCGCCGCCGCCAGTTGCCGTACATAGCGCAACGGATCGAACTGCGCCTGGTGCGACACCACCAGCGCCTTCTTCACGCTGTACGGCAACGGAATATCGGTAGTCACATGCGCATCCAGGCCCAGCCGCGATGCCGCATGATATTCGCGCTCGATGATGTCGTCCTCGGCGGGCGAAGCGTCGGCGCTGTACAACACCCAGGGATGGCGCAAGAACTGACAGCGTATGTGGTGTTCGGTCACATTGCGCTCGATCAGGTCGATTGCCATGCGGCGCGAACGCACCACCTGCCCGGCCACATCCCAGCCCCATTTTTCCGCCAGCTTGTGCAAATACTGGCCGACCGGCGCATACAGGTTGCCGGTCGCATGGCCGGTGGTGCCATAACCGATGCGCGCCGCTTCCAGTACCGCCACCCGGTACCCGGTGCGCTCCAGCATGGCGGCAACGGTGATGCCGGTCATGCCGCCGCCGATGATCGCCACTTCCACATCGAGGTCGGCGGCCAGCGGCGCAAACGTGAATTCATCGGCTGTGTGATTCCAGATGGAACGACGGGATGCGGAGAAAATGCTCGAATCGGTCAGCGGCCTGCCTTCTTCCTGGTATTCAGACTGAGGGTCCGTCATGGTTTTCTCCTGGAGAGAGTGATGAACCGGTTCAAGGGGGGGCATTCATCACACCCTCTACATCCATCCCGGCGGCGGCGATGCCGGACGCGCCTTCAGATACAGCACTGCAATCGATGCATGACCGCCGCCGAAATTCATCGTTGTCGGGCGCGGCGGCGATTGCGGCGGCGGCTTCGGAAAGCCCCCCTCTTGGCTGCATGCAGCCAGCATCAGCAGCAAGGCCGCCGAAAGCCGCTTCATCCATGTCCGGAACGTTCCATTGAATTGCCTCATGATCGCACCTTCAACGGCTGTGATGAGCCATCGGCATGCAAAGCGCGTTCCTGCGCCAAGAACCTGTTCAGTGTCTAAAGCCGGGCGCGGTGCGCTCTCCCGCTCCGGCAGGCCGGCGTGCCGGAAATACTCGACCGAGCGTTGCAATCCTTCATTCAGGCCGACGGCCGGCTCCCATTCGAACGCGGTGCGCACCAACGCGATATCGGGCCGTCGTCGGGCAATGGCCGAAGCGTGATGAAGTTCGACACCACGCAGCCATCGTCCGGGCGCATGCGCGGGCCACAGGTATTGAAGATGCGTGCAATTTTTACCGGCAGCTTGTGCTGTCGGCGGTAATCCATGAACGGGGTTCGGGCGCACAACACACCGTATCCTTGCGCCAACAAACCTCGTCTGGATGCGTACAGTGCCATCGATGTGGCGCACGGCGGGAATGATGTTCCGGACATTCTCAACATCCTCCACATTCATCGCCTGTGGTAATAGTTGTAATACTTCTCCATCACCGGCGTCGCCGACATCCCGTGCGCCATCACGGAAATCGCGACCACTGTCAGCACCAGCGGCACCAGGCGCTGCTTCAGCTCCTCCGGCAACGGATATTGCAACGCAAACATCAGGTAATACAGCGAGCCGATGCCGCGTATGCCAAACCAAGCCATCAGCCAGCGTTGCAGCCGTTTGAGCCGTGTGCCGGCCAGTGCCAGCGCCGCCGACAGCGGACGGATCAGCAACAGCAGCAAGACCGCGACCAGCGCCCCCTCGCCCGAAAAGCCGCTGCCGGAGAGCATGATGCCCAGCAACAGCACCATCACGAATTCGACGATGTGTTCCAGTTGCTGGTTGAAACCAAGCACCCTTTCCGCGATGTACGCGGGCGCCTTGCCGGGATCGGTCGCGATGACACCTTCCTCGCCGACGGCGAACGCGCCGATCACCTGCGCCGGCTGCGCCATGCCGCTCGTCTGATGCTCGACACGGCGCATCGCGACGCCGGCCGCAAATACCGCGAGAAAGCCGATACCGTGAATCAGGTGCGCAACGCCGTTGCTCAACGCGATCAGGCCGAGCATCAGGAATTCCTCCATGCCCAGCGCCTGGCGGAAACGCTCGCGCAAGTGCAGCGTCAGGCCGACCACCAGTTGCCCCATCACCCAGCCGCTTGCGAGGCCGACGAACACGCCCCATAGCGCATGCATGAGCGCGCGAGGCTCGCCGTACGCCTCCGTCTGCGGCATGCCGAGCAGATACAGCCCGAGCATGGCGAACGGATAAGTGGTGCCGTCATTGAGTCCGCCTTCGCCGGAGAGACTGAAGCGGGTGCGGTCATGGTCGCCCACGTCCCGGATCTGCACATCGGATGCGAGCACCGGATCGGTCGGTGCAAGGATGGCGGCAAGCAGAAGTGCGGCTCCCGGCGGCAGCCGCAGCAGATACACGCCGGCGGCGGTCAGTAGTGCGATCGTGATCAGCATCCCCAGCACGCCCAGCCGCACCGGCAACCGCCAGATCGGGTCCGACAGCGCCACACGCAAGCGCAGCCCGACAGCGAACAGCGAGATCAGCAGTGCGATTTCCGCGATCAGGGTCAACAGCCCGGCATGGGCATAGGGATCGAGCGTCACCAGCGCGGCTCCGGATGGCCCGAGAGCGTAACCGATCATCAGGTACAGCATCGCCGGACTGACCGGCAGCGGCTTCAACACCGATCCCGCCATGCCCATCACGATCAGCAGCGAACCGATGATCAGGTACCAGATCGTTACCGTATCGATTTTTGATCTCCCGCAAGAACCGGGTTAAAGATCGACAAACGGGTTGGGTAATTGTTCCCTGCGATGATGATTTAGAAATAATGGTGCAGGAATAGCCTACAGCATAGCTGCCGGACCGGAAATTCCGGACCGGCAGGCTCGTCAAGAAAGAGCGTGCATCAGCTCTGAATCAACGCGGTGATCTCCGCTGCGCTCAATGCGCCGTTGTAAATACGGAAGTCATCCAGCTTGCCGTTGAAATACGGATCGGCGTACTGCGAGCGGCCGATCCAGTTCTGCGTCGTGCTGCCGAGGCGGAACGGCGCGAATGCTATCGACGTATTGGTGCCGGCGACATTGCCGTTGATGTACAGCGTGCCGGTGGTACCGGACAACGTCACGGCCACATGCACCCATTGACCGGTAGGCAGCGCCGTATTGCCGGAAATGACCTGCTCGCCGTAGTTCGCGCTGTTCGTGATGGCAAAGCGCGCGGTGCCGTTGCCGGCGCGCGGCGAGAGGAACATGTAGTACCCGGTGTTCGAGCCGAAGTCGAAGATGCGCGCCCAGGTCTGGGACGCATTCCAGTACACCCAGGTGGCGATGGTGAAGTCCGCCAGGTCGCTGACGATGCCGGCCGGCAGTTCCAGGTAGTCGTTGACGCCATCGAGGGAAATGGCATTGCCGCTCCTGCCGGCGGTCCAGACCGGGCCGTTGATCAGCGTGGCATTGTGTCCGTTCCCTGTCGCATCGCTGGCCGTTGTGCCGCTTGTCTCATCGAAAGCCAGATACGTGTGCAACTGGTTCGCGGTGATGACCTTCGCCTCGTTGGAGACGCCGGTTTCGCCGCTCGGCGTCATCGCCGTCACCACATAGTAATACGTCCCGGGGCTCATGCCGCTGTCGGTATAAGTCAGCAGGTCGGTGATGCCGCCGGCAATCGTAGTGTAGGGGCCGCCCGGCGTGGTGGCGCGCTTGACGTTGTAGCTGGTCGCATACGCGGTGCCCCACCAGGAAAGCTCTACCTGTCCGGCCTTCAGCCGGCTCGTCAAACCGCTCGGATTCGCTCCGGCCGCAATCGGGTCGCGCGTGAAGGTCAGGGTGCCGAGGCCAAGCTGGTCGCCGTTGCTGCCGTCGCCTTCGGCGCGCACCGCCGCCGCCATCATCGCGGTATACGGCGCTGCAAGGCCCAGGCGGTTCACATAATGGTTGTAGACCATTTCGAACACCGGACGCAAGGTGGGCAGGCTCGCGTTGGAAATCGCGGTTTGCGTGCCGTTGATGTTCCTGTAGGTGCTGAACGGCATCGACGTGTAGTAGTAGTTGCCGTTGGCATCGGTCAGGTTGGACTTGGCGACGTATTCGGTGCCGGCCAGGAAGCGGTTGTTGTCGTAGCCGTAGAAGTCGTCACCCTGGTTCCAGGCCATCTCGCAGAACGCGCCCGCAAGCCCGATACCCAGCGTAGAGTGTCCTTGGTCGCGTCCGCTCTCCTGCCATTGGCCGAGATAACCGGGATGAATGTAATACACCGCCCGGCTGGCGGCCCCGTTGCCCAACCCGGTCTTGTAGTACGTGACCGCTTCGTTGTAGAGGTCTTCGCGGTCGCACAGCACGCCGATGGCCAGTATGGAGGCCAGGGTGCATTGATCCCAGTTGGCCCAATAGTTGGTGATGTCGGCATCATTGTGCTGAACGAGGAACTGATGGTTCAACGGATAGAACACGTTGAGCATCATGTTCTGGAACTGCGCGAAATCCGCAGCCGCATAGCCGGAATAGGTGCGCATGATTTCGGCGGCATTGGCGAACTCGTAACCGTAAATGCCGGCGGCCAGGAAGCGGTCGGCATTGCCGGTGATGCTTGTCAGGGTATAGGCCCAGGCATTCAGGAACTGCACCGCCTTGTCGGCATAGGCGGTGTCGCCGGACACCTTCCACCGTACTGCCAACTGATATGCCCGCGCCACGTCGATGTAGAGCTGGGCATAGTTCGAACCGTCGCCTCCGCGAATCACCGTCGCCAGCGGACGCGGCGAGTTGTTGAGATGAGAACGGCCAGTGTTGAGCAAGGCATTCCAGCCATTGAGCCAGGGTTGCGCGCCTGCCGCGACTTTCGCGCGCATGCGATCGAAATCGGCCTCGGTGTGCAGCAGGCCGGGATGCACGAATGTGCGCCCCACCACGGTTGACTCGGCGAGAAGCCGCCCCCCCCCGCTTTCCGCGGAAGTGGCGGAAGCGCTCCCGCTTTGCCCTCCTGCTCCGCAGCCCGCGAGTGCCAGAGGGCCAAGGGCCGCCAGGCTCAAAGAGCCTGCGCAAAAAGCTCTACGTTCCAACGATACATTCTGCTTGTCTTTTGACATGATTCGCTCACCTTTCTTTTCATTCACGAAGGGGGTATTTGAAATACGCTAGTGACTATGGGTCGATGAAACTACGTGGCGGCAAGTATTGGGGTGGGGCCGCCTGCAAGGTTGTTTTCCCTGGCCGGCAGATTATCCGGCAAACATTTCCATACGGCAATGTTTACCCTGAGAATTTATTTTTCCGCAGGAAAGCGGAATTTGTCAGGTTTGCGTAAGAATTTCGGCTTGCGCCACACCCGGCCAACGTGTGCCGGCACGCCATGGAGAAGGTGATTTTTTCGGGAACAGAATGATGCGACTACCAGTGCCGCACCATCCCTTAGGAACGAGCAGGAAATAATTTCCCGATTTGGACGCGCCCGACGGGATGCAATGCAAGGCGCGAGGAGGAGTCATGGCGAGCCATGGCGACGACGAGCAACGCCGCAGTGCGCCCCTCAGGCGTGGAACACATCGGGAAATTATTTCCTGCTCGTTCCTTACGGTTTGACGGTCAGTTCAAGGGTTGCGCTGCATCTGGACCTCAATCCTCCTCCCTCGCCGCCCGCCATCCGGCACCGGCACCGTAATCTCCAGCATGCCGTCATGCAAGGCCGCCGATGCTGCATCCGGCATCGCCCCTTCCGGCAATGCAATCACGCGATAGAAATGCCCATAGGAACGTTCCGAGCGGCGCAACTCCTGCGGCTGGCCGGCCGCCTGCGGGCGCCGGACGCCCTCGATGATCACGCGGTCGTTTTTGATTTCAACCTGCACATCGTCGCCCCGTACGCCCGGCAGTTCGGCGCTGACAACGAACTTGTCTTCGCGCCGGAAAATCTCGACGGCCGGCGTCCATTCCGCCACCGGAGCGCCCGCGCGTGCGCTGCTCTGGCCTGAACGTCCGACGAACTCTCCAAGCAGTTGATTCATTTCCTCGGTCATTCTGCGCATGATATTGAGCGGCTCATCCCATACTTGCAGCAGATTCAGAAACCATGGGTGGCTGCCTTGGACAGCCTGCTGCGCGCCTTTCCGGCCGGCACCGTCCGCGCGTGAACCTTGCTGTGCGCTTTGCGAAGCAGCGGTCTGCGTCTCGCCCGCCCCAACGTGCGCAGGGGCTGTTTTCTGCCCGATGTGTTCGATGAACTTCTTGAAGCGCACCAGGCTGGACTCGCTGCGGCGCGCGAGAGCGTTTTCCGCATCGCCATGCTGCGCCAGCAACTGCTGCCCCGGCGCATGTTCAATCGTTAGTGTGATGCGAGTCTTGTCCGGCGCGATCGGCTTCAGCTCCAGCCTGCCCTCATAGTGCGGCTCGCTGGCGCTGCGCCAGGCAATGCTGTGTTCCGGAACCT
>DASVLY010000011.1:0-6859 GCA_036384635.1 Noviherbaspirillum sp.
GACAACCGTTGCACCGTAGTGCCGGTGTCGTTATTGGCACGCGCAAGATTATGCTGCGCGTTCAGGCTCGCTATGTTTGTCTGGATTTTCATCGGCACCCAAAAATAGGCGCTACCAGACCATCGGACGAAGCGGGATGCGCGCAGGAATAACCGCGTGCGCGTTGCGCACCGGTGCTCATGCGCGGCACGGACGGCCAAGCCCGCGCCCCACTCATCTGGACGGTCTGCCAGCTTCTTCAGCTATACGGACCTTATCGTCCGGGGTGCGGGATTCTTTAGGGTAATGCTGTATGTTTTTTATCCGGGCAATCCTGTTTTCTGCGGGCGCAAAAACAGCTTACGCAGGATATCGGCCCTGTCTTGAACAACTTGAGCTGAAAGATGATTACAACAGTGACAATGCATCACGCCATTCAGGCCGGCATCGGCCTCGCTTTTCCTCATCCGATGCGAACGGAGAAAACTAAATTCGATATCCGGGCCGCCATTGTGAAACCACAGCGCTGACGTTGACGCCGGGTAGCGGCTGAACTACTTTGATAGTGAGATGAAAAGAAAGGAAATCGCCATGCGAAGCTCTCTTACTGCGGCATTGGCCGTCGTCTTTCTTGCAGCCTGCATGACGCCCGCCGAACAGGCAGCGCAAGCTGAACGTGAGGTGGATTACATGGTGCGGATTTACGCTCCAGCCTGCGAGAAACTCGGATATATGCGCAACACCGATCCGTGGCGCAATTGCATCCTCAGCATGAGCACGAGGGACGACATTGCGCGTTACAACAACGACCTCTATTTCTCGTCACGCTGGCATCATTTCTGGTGATTGCTCCGCTGCGCTTGCTCTGAGCAAGTTTGGAAAAATCCGACTTTAGCCGCATGCGAATGCAAGCGTTGAAGCATCCAGGATCAGAAGAGTGCAACTTTTGCGATCATGCCGACTGCAACAATCGCACAGATGAATGCAAATGCCCTCTTGAGCGCAGCAGCACGAAGACGCGCAGAAAATAGAATCCCAATGACCATTCCAGCCAATGAGCCGACAGAAAATGCCGTTCCAATAAAAGTATTGAAGTGGCCGGACGACACGTTCATGGCGACACCCAACAACGACACAATGGCAGTGACAGTCAGTGACGTTGCAACAGTGGATTGCATGTCCAGATTGGTGTAACGCTGCAGCGCCGGCACCATCACAAAGCCGCCACCGACTCCCAATAATCCAGACAAAATTCCTGCAAACACGCCTGACAGCAACAAGGCTTTTGCACACTGCGCTGTCCATACAAGACGCCCGCTTTTATCGTTGCGAATGCATGGCATGGTCTGATGCAGTGAATCCCTGAATTCAAATTCCGGACTGGCATGACGGTAAGACCTGTAGGCAACAAGCAGCAGTACGGCAGCAAACAGGACATTCAGGACGCGGGTATCAAGACGATGCGCCAGCCATACGCCGACCGGGGCGGACAACATTCCCGCCGCGCCAATCAGGATTGCCGCCCGGTACCTGACAATCCTGCCCTTCAATCCCAATCCCGCGCCAAGTGCGGCAGCCATTCCTACTGCCAGCAAACCGATTGGCCCGGCTTCGGAGACGGTCATATCCATGCCAAAGGTCAGCAAGGGAACGGCAAGAATGCCGCCCCCTGCACCGGTTAGTCTCATGACGACGCCGATGATCAGACCAAGTACGATGCTGGCAGCCATTTTTCGCTCAACGGCAATATCACATGGAGTTTGCTTTATTGGCGACCTTGATCTGTTCAAGAAACTCGAAGATCACCATCCCGGCCAGCATTGCCACTACGAAAAGTTCGGCCGCGAATCCTTGCTGTCCAAGGGATACTAACGCCGGCCCCGGGCAATAGCCGGCCAGCCCCCATCCAATGCCAAAGGCAAAGCTTCCCAGTACCAGGTGCCGGTCAATGTGTCTTGCAGCAGGCAAGCGCATTTTTTCGCCGAGCAGTGCAACGGGTTTCTTCATGGCGAATGGAAACGCGATGGAACCGACCAATAATGCTCCGCCCATGACCAGTGCTAGCGACGGATCCCAATTACCCGCAAGATCCAGAAATCCTTGCACTTTCGAGGGATTGGTCATGCCGGACACAATGAGGCCAAGTCCGAAGAGCAGGCCGGATAAGAACGTCATCAGCAATTTCATTTTTACCTCCTTATCCCGCCAAGTGGCGAGTCACATATACGGTGACGAATCCCGCAATCATGAAGGCGGCCGTAGCAACAATGGAGCGCGGCGAGCGGCGCGATAATCCGCATACTCCATGTCCACTGGTACAGCCTGAGCCATAACGGGCGCCAAGCCCCACCAGCAGCCCGGCAATCAGTACGATAAAACCGCCATCCGTTCCACGTGGCTCCGGAATCGGAAAAAAGAATCCATACACGACAGGCGCTGCCACCAACCCGCCAAGAAAGGCAATGCGCCAAGCCACGTCGCCTTTTGGCAGACGAAGCAGTCCCCCGAGAATGCCGCTGATCCCGGCGATCCTGCCGTTGAACAGCAAGAGCAAGGCACTTGCCGCTCCTATCATCAGTCCACCGGCCAGTGATTGCCAGGGAGTGAAATTAACCCAATCGATATGCATAATCCTAGTCTTTCGGACAATAGAGGGAATACAAAGCCTTCAGTACAGTCAATGCTTCATCGCTGGCAATGCTGTAAAAAATCTGCTTACCCTCGCGCCGTGTGTTGACCAGTTTTTCTTCCCGCAACACCGTCAATTGCTGCGATAGCGTCGGCTGCCGGATTCCGGTCATTGCCTCCAACTCTCCAACGGAGTATTCCCCTTGAGTCATCTGGCACAGCAGTAGAAGCCGGTCTGGATTGGCAAGGGCCTTCAGAAGGTTGCACACCTGGTCGGCGGCATCCTGAAGTTTTGCCAAGTCAATTCGCTTTGAAGTACCCATACGCATCAATTCACAGTTGCTCTTTACACGATCAATATATCACACAATAATATATAATGAAGTATATTGATTGATGCCTTTCCGTTTCATCACACCGCACACAAGGAGTCATCATGATTTTCAGACAGCTCTACGAACCGCTATCCAGCACTTATACTTATTTATTGGGGTGCGAGCATACCGGCCAGGCGGTATTGATCGATCCGGTGATCTCTGCGATGGAGCGTGACCTGGCTGAGTTGAATCGCCTCGGTTTGACACTGGCCTATACCGTTGATACCCATATCCATGCCGATCACATCACATCCGCACTGAAGTTGAAACGGGCTGTTGGCAGCAAGATTGCCGCACCGGCCCATGACCGTCTTCCCTGCGCGGACATCAGTATCGAGGAGGGCAAGCCGTTTCGTGTCGGGAGCATTACTCTTCAACCCTTACACACACCAGGCCACACAGACGGCCACTTTGCATACCTGCTCAATGACCGTGTGTTCACTGGCGATGCGCTGCTTATTGACGGCTGCGGGCGCACTGATTTTCAGAACGGCAATGCCGATGATCTTTACAAGAGTGTGCGGGAAAAGCTGTTTACGCTGCCTGACGATGTTCTGGTGTATCCAGGACATGACTACAAGAACCGCCGGGTATCGTCCATTGCGCAGGAGAAGGCGCGCAATCCTCGCTTGGGCAACGACAAGTCTCTGGACGAGTTCAAGTCAATCATGGCAAACCTGAATCTGCCGTACCCAAAGTTCATTGACTATGCCGTACCTGGCAACAGACAGTGCGGAGTTTGTCCACCTGATCTTCCTGACAATCTGGAGAGTTACTGCAGGCAGATGAGCGATAGTCCACAAGGCTAGTGGCCAGTCCAAGCTGAAACGGCGGGAATAAATCGCGTCTTTTTCCGCTTGGCTGCGTTGCTCGTCGTTGCATGGCTCGCCATGCGGCCTCCTCACGTCTTGCCAGTCGAAAAAATCCATCGATTTCTTTCCCGCCGTTTCAACTTGACTGACCACTAGTGGAGCACCCATTGAATATGGCAGGACGAATCAGTTTTCCGCCGACAATCTCTTGCGCAGCTCTTTCTCGGCTTCTTCATTGAAGCCGGCATCCGGATCGACCAGGATCAGGTTGCCGCACCGAGGCGAAAAGAACGACCCCGTGTCGTCGATTGCCACCCAGAGTTCGCGCTCACGGCCTGCGCGATGCAGCCAGGCTGCGATCTCGTCTTCCCGCACATACTGATGCTCCAGGAAATTCAGCACTGGAGTCATATCGATGATGCATTCGGCGACATCGGGCGAGAAAAACGATTTCATCTCTTCCAGGCTATGCCCTTCACGCCAACTGCTCGATATCACGATATCCACCTGCGGCAAATCGCGTATCACGCGCTCGAAGTACGGCAGCAGCGAAAATGCGCCGGCCGGGCGGTGAAAAGGATGCAAGACGCCGTCGAAGTCAAGAAACAGGATCACTATTGCGCTCCGTATGGAATGAGTTTTATGCCATGAAGAGAAAAGCATCGCTTCCGCTCAAAAACATTGCTGTAAATCAGAACCATGAAATGGCGCCTTTGTAAAATAGCGCGATCTTTTTGGACTAGAGCAGTCATGCGCAGCAGAAACGAAAATTTCAAGAAACGTATCCAATTGCGGCAGGCACGGATCGAACGGCTATACCGCTTCAGCCTGGCAGCCATTGCCTTGGGCATCGGCCTCGTATTTCTCGGCACATTCAAAATATAAGAAAACTGGTGGACGGTATATATGAATACATGGACGCGCCACCACACCGGGCCGTACCCGGTACGGCAATATTCGCCACGATACTGCTTGCTGCAGCCCTGACGTGACGATGAAAGCGATAGATTTTTTCGTCTGGCAAGCAACGCCGCCAGACGGGAAAAGACGCGATTTCATGTCACGTTAGGACGGCAAATTGGTATAACTCCCCCCAGTAGTGGTTCGTCGCAGCTCGATTGCGGGTTATGCCGAGCCGATCGGAGGCGAGTGCAAAACGCAAACCACAGCGATAGCGGGTGCTATCGCGCGGATTTGCAACACGGGCAAAACCATTTTCTTGTGCCCTGCAATCGCCTTTGAGCGGCCGGCAGAACCCGCAAATTGAGCTGTGACGGGCCACTAGGGCCTGTTATGAACCAGTTCATAACAGGCCCTGACAATAACGGAAAGAAATGAAACGTAATTTTATAGCGCATTCGATTGTGCGGCTTACACAAGAATGCTTTGTGACGCGCCCGTCCTCCAGCGGCAATGCACAAGCGTCGAATGCGCCTGTTTCTGAAAGCCAGGCTGCATTCCCTTCACCTTCTCGTCCATATGAAAGCGCAGCATTTCATCAACAAAAATTGTTACTTGGCAATGCCAAGTCATCTGCCCCCAAAAATCCCGTCGCATTTTGCCGTCAATTTAACGCTGGCGCATCGGGATTGACAGAAAAGTCGCGCATTGAATTAGCAAGGTTGGTTCTTGAAGCATCGCCAAGGTGTCTTGCTGAGAATATCCGGAATTTTGCGATTTCCGACGAAAGCGCCAGGATTGAGTTGGCCCGAATCCTCGCCAGAAAACACCTATCTGCTTCTTTCTTCATTAGCGATGACCTTGGTTATCTCGAAAAACTTCAGATTTCCAATCAATCCGCCCTAAGCAACTTATACGCATCGTTTTATTTAGGAATGATAGCGAAAGGGAAAATGCATGAGACAGATGAGGCATGGATCAATAATTTCGTCCCTTGCGATTCTCAATCCATGTCACTGGCTCACGCTGCCGCGCAATTTGGCAATCCTCATCCCGTCATCTCCCGATTCTTGAAAACCGCCGAGCAAGAGTCCGCTCCCCATATCCGTGAAATCCTGTGCACCTGGACCCACCTGATGTCTTTGCGCTTCGCAGCCGACCAGTTGCCGGAAACGGCTTGGCAAGATCTGAAAGGTCCACTGGAAGCGATCTGGAAATGGCGTGCGCCCACCATGCGTTATGTCCTGGCCCACCTGTTTCCGGGTCTATTGAATGCGCAGAATGCGGCAACCTGCCTCACCCGCTATCTGGAACATTCACGGCATCCGACCGGCATATTCAGTTATACGGCCAAGATGCAGAACGGCCTGGTTGACCATGAAAAAGCATCGGTCCTGGCGGCAATCGGCCAGTTCGTCAATGCGGCGGTGTTATCCCCTGATCCGGAGCATGCCTTCCGGCAGTTGCGTTACGAGCCGGCCAGATCGCCCCATTTGCGCCTGCTGGCGGACAAGGCGCCGACCAGGTTTGCACAATGGCAGCAGCCTTGCATTTACGAACCCTCCGCCGCCTTCCTTGATGAGGCTGCCGGCGGCACGGAAAAAACCAATGTCGCAACGCATCTGCAGCCGTGCGCCGTCATCGATACGGATGCAGCGGAGGATTTGTTTTTATGCGGCACCGAAGTGGTGGGCAGTTGCCAGAGCATTCAAGAAGGGCCTCGCTCCAGTAAAGCACTGATGGGTTATGTGCTGGGTGGAAAATATCGCCTGCTGGCGATTAAATCCGCCGACGAGCGCCTGATGGGAAGGCGCATGCTTCGCTTGTTGTGGGATGAGCAGGCGCAGCAGCCCGTGCTCCATCTGGAGCGTCTCTATCGCAACCCGGGCGTGCCGAAAAAATATCAACAGGCGCTGGTTGAACTGGCACTGCAAAAAGCCCGGCAGATGAGGTGCGCTCTGGTATCGCATGATCAAGCGTTACCAAGCGACGGCGACTACTCCGCGCCGCTCATCGCTTACCCCACTCCCTGGCCGTTCGAGTATATCGATGCGAAAGGACTTGGCGTCCGGCCCGGCATAAGAGGATATCAATTGTCAGGTGCAAAGATTGTGGCTTCGCCGCATTGACTGCAACTCACCTGCAACGCGAGCAGCAAATCTT
>DASVLY010000012.1:0-10700 GCA_036384635.1 Noviherbaspirillum sp.
CGTATCTCTCAATTCGTTCAGGGTGGGAGTCCTGTTCAGAAAACCGCCATTGTATTTGGCCTTCTTTTTCCGGGAGTAGCGTTCGAGCATCTCTCGGCCAAGCGGCCCGGCGAAATCGGTATTATGCGACGGTATCTCCACCTGACGGGCATGAGGCCGATATTCCTCGTCGTCGGAGCCGCTCATGCTTTCATTGTCCGATGGTAGAGGCGAGCTTTGGATGCTCGACTTCCACCTGGCCTTGCTCTCGCTTTTTTCTTTATTTTTTTTTGTTTTTTTCGAATCCATTTTTCTTGCCGTCTCCCCGAAACCGATGCCCGATCCCATCGGTCCGGTTCATACTAGCCCGAATATTTCATCAATGCAGCTCGCCCTCTCCAAAAAACAACAGGAATTTACAACTCAAAAAATCATCTCAGAAGGGAATTTCATCATCCATATAATGCGATGACTGCCGCCGGCTCCTGGAAAAGTCCTCCGCTCCGGATGCGCTGCCCTCGGCGCTATTGCGCCCCCTTCCCTCCTCATCGTTGCCGGCAGGACGCGCGCCAAGCATGCGCATATCGTCGGCGATGATTTCCGTCGTATATCGTTCGATATCGTCTTTACCGGTCCATTTGCGCGTCTGCAGGCGGCCCTCAATGTACACCTGCGATCCCTTTTTCACATATTGGCCGGCGATCTCGGCAAGCTTGCGATACAGCACGACGCGATGCCATTCGGTCGCCTCCTTTTTTTCTCCGGAAAACTTGTCCTTCCAGGTTTCCGTCGTCGCTACCGAAAGATGGGCGACCGCATCGCCGTTGGCGGTCGAGCGCATTTCGGGATCGTGTCCGACATAACCGATCAGAAGGACTTTATTCAACGTTGCCATAGCAATCTCCTGGCTAAATGTTAGAGGGTGTTATGAACTATTTCAGGGGTCACGCGGCCACGGGAACAAGCCGCCTACGTTGTTGCAGCTCCTTGCCGTGGAACCACCACAGCCAAAATTTCAATCGGTTGCACTCCCTTACTTAACACCCTCTAGTGAATGTCGAGCCGCACGCCTTGCTCGCTATGCGCGCCGGGAACCGGCACCCCGGCCTTCAGCGCCGCCGCAATCGCTTTCTTGTCGGGCATCGGTGGGGGCGGTTCGGGGCGGACGAGGTATGCCGAGGGCAGGTCATCCTCGTTATCGATCACGACGCACGGAGGGTTTTTCCTGACCGAGAGAGAGAACAGTGCGGTCGTAACTCTTGCGCGTTGCGCCGTCTGCATCAGATCGAGAATCAATTTGCGTCCGCGTTCGGCGGCACGCTGCAAGGCGGCATGCCGCGCCTCCAGGCTGGCAATGGTTTTCTGCACGCCGTTGTCGGCGGCTTCGATATTGCACACCATCTTCGCGAGATTTTCGAACCGCTCATCCAGCGGCCCGGAAATGCTTTCCAGCGTATCCGCAATCAACTGCTCGTCGTCGTGCTGCTCCGCCAGCAATTCAGCAAGTTGCCGGTATTGCTGTGCGAGCTCGAAGGCTTCAAACACCGGGTTCATGCCATCACTCCAAAGTCGGCGCCATGGCGCGCCTCCAGGGCGGCCTTGCGCCTGTCTTTCGCCTCGGTCAGTTCCGACAGGGCTTGCGAGTCGGACAGCGCGGTCGCTGCGCGATAGGCCGCCGAGAATGCGTCGAATAATTCCTCCAGCGACTCCGCGCTGTCGATGGCGTACATCAGCTCGGCTTTCTGCTCGTCGGGCAGAGCACACTGTTTTTCGGGGCTGTCTTCTCCGGAATCGAGCCACTCCAGCAGCCGGCGGCCGGTTTCGGTTCCCGGCTTGAAGATCTCGCCGTCAAACAGGCTGGTGCGGTCCTTTCCGACGAATGCCGTATGGTGCATATCGAGTTCGAGAAAGATCGTGAATTCATACTCGATTCCTTCGCGCATGATCGGTGCCAGACCGATTTTGCGGACCAGTTGCTTGCCGGTTCGCTCGTCTTTCTCCTGCACGTATTCGGTCTTCGCGCGCATTGTCGCGATGATGTGGCAAGGGCTTTGCAACAAGGCTTCGACCAGCGCATTGTGCTCCGGCGTGATTTTCCGCCAGGCTTGCCAACTGTTTCCGGACTTGTCGGCAATCTTGCCTTGCCGGTCCAGCGAACCGCCCTCTCCGCTCCATGCATGCGTCAGGCTGTCGACGATTATCGTCGACACGCCGGACGTCTCCAGTGCATGGATGGCCTCGATATATCTGGCTGGCGTGTACGGCGGCGTGAGCGGCAGCACGTCATAGCCTTCAGGCAGCAGATCGGCGTACAAGTCACCGCTGCCATGCTCGGTATCGATCATGCCGATGCGCCCGCCAAGGCCGCTGGCAATCAGCAATGCGGAATAAGTTTTTCCGCTTCCGGCGGGCCCGGACATGCCGAGGCGCAGCTTTGCGCGGTGTCTGGTGGCACGGTGAATTTCAAATGTACTCATGATGGAACGTTTCCTTTCCTTGTCTTCGTGTTCAATCTGTTCCAGGCAGCCGATTTGCGCATACCACTGCAAACCGCCATCGTTCGAATCAGCATAGGAATCCATGAAATCACCTCAATGAGCCGGTACGATTGTTGTTGCTACCAAAAAAGTAGCTTTAAAACGCGCATTTTTCCGCAAACTCGTGTTGTTCAGCATGTTCAGCACAGGCGTCTCATGCTCGCCTGATGCTCACCTCTGCCCGATCATTTCTTCGTTGCCAATCGTTACCGTTCCAAAAGGCAGCAGTTGTTTGACGTGACTAAAAGAAAGACGCCGCTTCCGCAGCGCATCGAGCAACGCACGCTCGCGCCCGGCAACGTCGCTGCCGAGCGAAGGAGTCCAATGCGCCGGCTCCCGCCGGATACGCGCTTCCAGCACCGCTTTTGCATAGGTTTCACGAAATGCCGTCCGCGCGCCGCCCACATCTCCTGCATCCAACAGCGGCAAGACGGCACCCCACGCCTGCGCCATTTCGTCCGTCCAGACGACGGAAGCGTATTCGTTTTGGGGCATCATTGCCCATGCCTCATCGATGTCGGGCCGGCCGTCGGCGATACGGGCGAGAATGTCCGACATCTTCAGCGGGCCTTGCAGTTCCAGTCTGCAACGCGCCAGCGCATCCATGACGACGGATTCATTGAAATCGCCCAGATCGTCCGCCAGCATCCCGGCAGCCGCCGGCGACAGCGCTTTTCCGCATACCTCTGCCGTCAGCGAGATGGCTGCAGCCAATGCGGAATCCGGTGTTTCAGGATGTGCCATTGGGATGAAGACATCGGAATTCGTCCAGTGCGAATGATAGGTTTCCATTTTTCCCGTTTGCGAAAATTCAATGCAAAGAAAAAACGCCTGATTTGGTTGTACAAGGTCAACTAAAAATCATGCTCCTGAGGTAAACTATTTTCTTCATGCAGCGTGACGAGGTTTCCATGCGAAACACGACGCTGCGATCAAAGGAGCGTCGGCATGACGATGGACAGTGCGAAAATAAGACATAAAAATTTCCAGAGACTGTTTAACGAGTTCATCGACCAGCATCCGAATCTTCCTCAACGTGGAATGCTCAAGCTGTTTGCAGAACGGCTGAACATGTCGGACCGCTACCTTAGCCACCTCAAATGCAACCGCAAAAACATCGGGCACAACATTGCGCGCGCTATCGAAGAACGACTGAGGCTGCCGCATGGCTGGATGGATCGGGAACACGATACGTTCCATATGCCAATCGATGAAAAAGAAAAACTGTTTGTCGAAACGGCTCTTACCCTGTTCCGCTCGCAACCCAACGAAGCGCGCGAGATCATGATCGACTTGCTGCGCCAGCGGCTGCAAACCCCGCCACGACGAACAAAGTATCGGCAACAAAATGTCGGCTGATACGTGTCAAACAAGTCAGGTATTGCACCCAGTCACACGAACAGCGCTTGTTGATCAGGCGCCTTCCACATAGTCTGCCCCAGCACTACTGTATGAACGTACAGTGAATATTAAATAACCCGTCGGGTAATTACAATACCAAATTGGTAGTGTTTGTAAAAAAACGCATACTGCTGAATTTTTGCTTTTCACATTCGAAACGAACATTTCAAACTGGTATTTTCCGAGTGAAAATCAAGAAAAAAACAGAGGGAAAAATACTTTCAGTTCAGGAGATGGGGCTTTCCTGTTGTTTTTAAAGATTAAATACTACCTTTTAAGATGCTTAATTCAGATCATTTTCGAAAGCACGGCAAACCGATCCGGCAAGGATATTCAACGATCACCTTTCGCGCGCAGCTTGAAGCAACACACGTTACCGTTCTTCGCCATGCATTCCTGATGCTCGACCTCGCTATCGGTAAACGACGACATCAATGCGAGGTCGAACCGGCAGACATCGGGGTTGCGCACCGCAAGGTGATGAAAGATGCAGTTGTCGGCCTCGATCGTCGGCAGGCGATCGAGGCCGACGGCGCTGCTTGCGTCATAGCCGAGTTGCTCCATGAGGTCCGACAGCTTTTGCACTTTTTCCTCGCGTGTCGTCAGTTCCGGATACTGCGCGCGCAATTGCGCCGCCACCTGCGCCCCCATGTCGCGCAGCCGCTCGCGCAAGCCCTCATCCCCTGCCGTCGCCTTGATCGATTCAATCAACAATTCGGCGAACCACGAGTAATGCCGCGGAAAAAGCTCCCGCCCCTGATCCGTCAGCAGATACAACTGTTGCGGCCGCCCGCCTGCCTCAGAAAAATTCCCAAAGATTATCCAATTACTCCGAGCGTAAAGCCTCAATCGGCGACATCTCCGAAGCTTTGAGTGCTGGATAAATCCCAAAGAACAGCCCCGTTGCCAAGGACATACACACTCCAAGCAGGATGGAAAGGTAGGACAACGAATATTCCCATCCTGAAAACGCGGCAAACAGGATCGAAATAATCAAACCCAACACGATCCCGATCATGCCTCCTGCCACCGATAACAAGGCCGATTCACAAACAATCATCGTCATGACGCTCATGCGATCTGCGCCAATCGCCAGGCGCAGGCCAATTTCCTTTTTCCGTTCGGCGATTCCTGCCAGCATGGCATTCATGACCCCGATTCCTCCGACCAGAAGCGAGATGCAGGCGACCCCTACCAACATCCACGTAAACAGTTGGCCCTGTTTCTTCATGCCCTCAATCAGTTGCAAGGCGCCTTGGACCTGGGCCGATTTGCCTTTTTCCCAGAAATGGTTCGAAACGTCAGCCAGTGTCTGAATGGGATCATGCCCTTCAGCAACGCGAATAAGGATGTTTGAAATGCTCCCTGTCGCCATACGCATTCTTCGATTCGCCTTGATGGGCACGATCAGTGCATTGTCGATCTCGAAAGGCAGCAGCGGGTTTCGTTGGACACTCTGCAAGACACCGATAACTGTATATAGATAGTTGTCCATGCGAATCTTGTCGCCGATCTCCAGCCTTTTTCCGTCGCCTGCCAAGGCCTTGGCCACGGTGTTACCAACGACGACAACCGTATCGTAGCCATCGATATCAGTAACAAAACGCCCGCGTTCAAGCTGTAATCGAGCAACTGTCAAGAGATCTTCTGTCGCCCCGATGGATGTTCCATCCAGTGTTTTCCCGGCTCGCCCTGTCTTGACGGAGTAGCTCGATATCGGGGTAGCAATCGAGACAGCAGGGATTTTCTGTTTGAGGTCGGATGCATCCTGGCGCTCCAATGGTTTAACCTTATGCCGTAATCCGATTCCTATACTGTTTTGCACGACGATCAGGTCTGTACCCATCGTCTTGAATTGTCTGGCAGCCTCATCGGAGGTATTTTCCCCGATGTTGAGCAATGCGATCACTGCGGCCGTTCCGATAATAATTCCCAGCAGGGACAAGAACGTGCGCTGGCGTCCGCTGCGCATGTTGTCCATCGCCTCATGCACTAGAGCTTGCAAGAGGCTGGGGGATCGCAGGAGCAACCGCAAATTGCGCAAGCTCAGCCTGGACATCGAGCGGCCCTCTGCACAACGGCATACTGCTGTCCCACCGCGATTTCACGATGGCATCTGGCACTGATCGCTGGGTCATGGGTCACGATAACGACCGATACGCCGTCCTCCCTGTTCATCCCGCTCAATAAATCAAGGATGTCTTCCGCCGATTTTGGATCGAGATTGCCTGTCGGTTCATCGGCCAGGACCAGCCGTGGTTTTCCGATCAGGGCACGGGCAATTGCCACACGCTGTTTTTGCCCACCTGACAGCGCATCGGGTAAATGATCAGCTCGCTCTCCCAGACCGACCCGTTCAAGCAGGGGGTAGGCAATCCGTCGCCGCTCCGTCTTGCCGATGCCGCGATAAAGAAGAGGCAGGCCAACGTTGTCCAAAGCGGAGAGGCGAGGTAAGAGATTGAATGACTGGAATACAAAACCAAAGTGGCGATTCCTGATCTCTGCCTGGGCTCGCTCATCCACATCATGTACGGCACTACCTTGATAGAGGACAGACCCGCTGTCGGGTATATCCAGCAAGCCCATGATATTCAGGAGCGTGCTTTTCCCCGAGCCGGAGGCGCCGACGATTGAGCACATCTCGCCATCGTCCACCGTCAGGGAAATTTCTCGCAGAACAGGTATCTCTTTGCCATTCTGCCTGAATGTTTTGCTGACCCGCTCCAGCCTTAACATCGCATGTCCCTTGCTTTATCGAATCGTATTGCCGTTGGCGGCCGGAATGATGGCAACCTCTCTTTTTCGTTTCTCGATACTGACATTGCATGACATGCCGACACGCAACCGACGGCGTTGCAGCGCATTCAGTTCCGGAATATCTATCTTGATATCGAAAGCCGCACTCTGCGAAGCGCTGCCATTTTGTGCCGCTTGCGCAGAGATTTCAACAAGGCGGCCTTCGATTGGGGGCATGCCTTGAGAGTCAACCGATATTTTTACCTGCATCCCTGGAGCAAGATCGGCAATATCTGTTTCGTCAATCTTGGCGGATACTTTGAGTTTGTCGGTGGATGCAATATTGAACAGCAATTGACCTTTCGTGATTCGGCTTCCAACCTCCAGTGTTGCCGCGCCTTGACCGGAGGTCGTCGGGGCCTTGGCGATGATTCCCGCACGGGGCGCGTTTATTTTTTCGAACGCCAGGCTGTCCGACATATCCTTGTATTTGGCCCGCGCCTGCTCGTATTCGATGCGGGCAATCTCGCGGTTGCTCTTGCTGGCTTTTTCACGCGCTGCGTTCAGGTCGTCCGAGGCTGCCGCCAGTTGGGATTGGTAGCCATTGAGTTGTTCGACCAGACCATCGTATTCGCTGCGGGGAATAATCCCCTTCTTGAGCAAGGTTTCCGCTTCCTGGACCTTGCGTTCGGTTTGCTCGACTTGTTGTCGCGCCAGTATGGAACTGCGCTGCGCGCGTGCGACCTCGGCACCTTTCTCCCAGTTCTCCAGTTCCTGCAAGGCTTTGGCTGCCTTGAGCATTGCCACCTTGGCTTCCTGGATACGATTCACCAGTTCCGTGGTATCAAGCATCAGCAGCAGTTGGCCTTGGTTCACCTCGGCATCAAAAGAAAAGCTTTTTTCCTTGATTACTGCATCGAACGGTGCTGTCACGCTGATGACGTCACCGGCTTCGATCGTTCCTACGACCGACAACGCCGAATCCCGGGTTTGAGGAGCCATGCCACCGTTTAACATGGTCGGAGACAACGATCCGGGCGCTACCGGTGGCAGCGCGTGGTCTACGCTGGCGCTCAGGGGCAAGACATAGACGGTTGCCGCAATTGCCAGGACGGCACCGGCGACAAGGAGTGTTTTCTTATTCATCATTGGAAAGCGCTGGTTCGGCGATGGGAATGTTCCAGACCTCCAGGGTCTTCCCCATACGCTCATCGAGATCGGTAAGCGCGTTCAGATAGGCGATTTCGGCGTTGGCCCGCGCATTCTCGGCATTGCGCAAGTCGTTTTCAAAGGAAAGTATCACGAAGTTCGAGCTGCGCCCAACCTGCAGTTTTTCCTTTTCCGTATTCAACTTGAGCAGCGACAACTCTCGTGCCTTGTTGGAAAGTTCCAACTGTCGCCATCTTGTCTGGACATTGCGTACGGCGTCACGGATGCGCTGCTCCACGATCTGCCGCGTTTCGTAAGCCTTCAGATTCTGGCTTTTCAAATCCACGGAGGCTCGTACTGCCGCTTGTTCGATCGAACGATCGCCAAGAGGAATGGTAAGTTGCATACCAGCATATGAACTGTCGTATTTCTGTATCGATGCATCAAGTGATCCAAGCCCCCCCGTTGTTCCTCGATTCTGCGTTTTCCCGGCAACGAGAGACAGATCCCACAACTGCTGGTTCTTTGTGTAATCAAGGTTAATTTTTGCACGCTCGGATTGCAGTTGTGCGATCAGGTAATCCGGCTGATTAGCCAGTGCCGTAGCCAGCGCCTGGCCAAGTTCCACCCCCTTCAAGCGTATATCTTTCGGCCCGACAGCCATGACGGGCGTGCGAGGCTCCAGTGCCAACAGGCCCAGGAGGGCAAGCCGGGAGGCATCGACTTGATTATCAGCTTCCTCCAGCGCGACTTCCCGATTCGCCACTTCGGCTTCGGTTTGAAAAATCTCCACTTCCGCCATGCGGCCGGCGGCAATCAGCGCTTTGTTGACCTCGTAGAGTTCCTTGCTGCGCTGCAGTGCGGCTTCAGCGATCATCCTTTGCTCTTGTGCCCGAAGCGATTCGCGATAGGCATAGACAACCTGTGTCACCGTTTGGGAAAGTATTGTTTTCAGAGTAAGGCGATTGACCTGTTCGTCGAGGCGAGCCATCCGAACCGAGGCCGTATTCGCATTCAGCCCCCCGTTTTTCAGCAGGGGTTGTGTCAAGGTGACAGAGGTTGTGGACGAGTTGAAAGAAGAACCGAGGCCGTTCGTGGTCGATAGCGTTAGCTTTGTGCCGGTCGGTAAACCGAGGGTGGCATTGGAAGAAACATCCTTTGCTCTGGCCGATAACCCGTTGACCTTGTTATCCAATACCCCGGTGGTTAACGTCAGTTTGGGGAAGAACTTTCCTTCGCTGACGTACAGATCGAATTTTTGAGCGATGCGCTGCAGATACGCTGTCTGAATACTGCGATTGTCCCTGATAGCGAGGGCAATGGCGTCATCGAGCGTCAACACCATTGTTTCTTGCTGATGCTTTCCGTAAAGCTCCGAGTAGCGAACATCGGCGGCACCAGCCTGGGGCACGGCAGACAAGATAGTCAAGGCGAGGAATGTGACTCCCCAGTATCTGGACAGTCCTCTCATCTGACTGGGCGCGGGTCATATCTGGAATTTTTAACGTCCGGACAACATCTCTCTTTCGCGGACGACAACTCAAACCAGTGTCTCAATTTCGGGGAAAACTATAGCCGAGGCCAGTTGCTTCACGATAGCTGCTGGATTGTGAGTTGTCGAAATCAATCAGCTTGTTCAGAATTTCCAAAGGGTCCGTCCCTTTTGCTTTTTCAGCTTCGTAAAGTGAGCGTCGCCGCGCGTCGATTATAGGAGCCTCTTTTTGAAAGTTTTCCTTGAATTCATCCGTGACGAGCTGTTTGGTAGTTGCCAGCCTTCGTTCCCCTTTCTCGAACAAGCTGGCGGGATCGTAACCGATCATGGTAGATCCATATGCCATGTCGCGCGCTATCTTGTCGGCACTTTGTGGATCGGAGCTCGCTGCCTTTACAAGGTGCATCTGTGCAGCAGTTCTCGTCTTTTCCGCATTGCCTTCACTCGCGGCAAACGCTTTGCCTGCACTGGATAGCGTGACCCGATCGGCAGTGTTTTCCGGTTCTGTAGACTCGGATCTTGTAACATTGCCCCCTTGTTGCGGTCTGGCGAACTTACCAGAAACAATGTTGGCTAGTACTCCGTAACCAGATTGAACAATCATGTGACTCTCCTCAGAGATGAAACAATGGTTAAGCAGGTTGAATCGACATCGCGCCTCATGTTGAATATGGGCAACATTGATTATAACATTGCCAATCAATCGTCGCCCGCGATTTGATTACCAAGAATAGTTGACTGAGACAGTAGTAGTTGAGCCAGCTAACGGTGCCATTGTTCCGGTGCCGGCAACTTGGGCAAAGAGCCTCAGCGGGGTGGTAGCACTAACGTTGTAGCCAGTGAAATTAGCGGACCCACTCCGGACGTTCGTAACATCAAAGCAGACAATAGCAGCGTTGTTGTCACACAAATAGACCGTCAATCCTGCAGGGTAAGAGCTGTAGGCCCACGTGAAATACACGTTAGTAATATAAGAGTTACTCGGCGGAGTTCCCACAACTGGATAGGCAACGTTATACCAATAATTCTTTGCGTAAATGGTAGGTGTTACAGCCTGGCTTGAATACGCAGATGACCCAGCGCTGGCATTTTGCGCAATCGCCATTGCTGCTACTGCGAAAATTGCCAACAAAGTTGAATAAAATCGATTCTTAAGTTTCATATTGCACTCCCTGGTTAAAAAATATGCATGAGCAAGATACTGCATAGGAATTAATTGGATTTCTGTAAAGCTGGAGCAACGTAAAATGAAAATCCTGTTCTGACCTATTGATCTTTACATAAAACATGACATCACCACAGTTCCGCCTGCTTCCAGCAAGCCATGATGATGGAGGGGCGGCGCTGTGCGCTCTTGAGCTTGTTGCGTGCGGTGGCTTGCAGCTCGTCGAGATTGCCGGGGCAGA
>DASVLY010000013.1:0-4851 GCA_036384635.1 Noviherbaspirillum sp.
TTAGCCCCCCCCCACACACAGAGTGACGAACCTCGGCACCATTTCCTGAATCGTCGTACCGCCCTCCTGTGGCTTCTCCTGGGCCTTTACAGGACCAGAAAATCGGAATCGGGTTCCGCCATATCCTGGGCTGTATTGAGGAAATCCGCTGTCATTGACCTTTGGTGCTCTTGTTTGCGTACGGCCATTATCCCAGAGAGACGCAGGGCTTTAAAGCGGGCTTCCCGCGGGCTTTTGGTACGGAGACTTGTCCGTCGTTCTTTGGTGGTGAAGCCACTGCGGAAAGTAAGGCGGAAGTAATAAATGCCGTGACGGGACTTGGCGAGGTAAGAAGGCAATTTCAAGACGGCTTTCCCATGAAATGGGACACCGGTCTGTGGCACCTGTCGCGAGATACAAATAAAAAAACCCGTTGAAAATCAACGGGTTTAGTGTTTCTTGGCGGAGACGGAGGGATTCGAACCCTCGATACAGGTTTAAGCCCATATGCTTCCTTAGCAGGGAAGTGCCTTCGACCTCTCGGCCACGTCTCCACACTCAAAGATGATGTTGCCAATTCATCGAGTGAAGTCACGCATAATAACTGCTCATGCGCACTTGGTCAATGGAACTATGTAATCTGATAGCTTCCGATCAAGCTTTTTCCAGATCAAATGCCTTGTGCAACGCGCGCACTGCCAGCTCCATATACTTCTCATCGATCAGCACCGAAATCTTGATCTCGGAGGTAGAAATCATCTGGATGTTGATTCCCTCTTCCGACAGCGTGCGGAACATCTGCGATGCGATACCGACATGGCTGCGCATACCCACGCCCACCACAGACACCTTCGACACCTTGGCATCGCCGATGATACTGCCCGCGCCGATATGCTCCTTGACACCTTTGTTCAGCACATCCATCGCCTTCGCGTACTCGCCGCGCGGCACAGTAAACGTGAAGTCGGTTTTGCCTTCGACCGACTGATTCTGAATGATCATGTCGACTTCGATGTTGGCATCGGCAATCGGCCCCAGAATCTGGTAGGCGATACCCGGCTTGTCCGGCACGCCCAGCACGGTGATCTTTGCTTCGTCGCGATTGAACGCGATACCGGAAATGACGGCTTGTTCCATGTGTGTATCTTCCTCAAACGAAATCAGGGTGCCGGAATTGGCCTCTTCTTCCAGCGACATCAGCGGATCGGTCAGCGACGACAGCACACGTGTCGGCACTTTGTAATTGCCTGCGAATTCCACAGAGCGTATCTGCAGCACCTTCGAGCCGAGCGACGCCAGCTCAAGCATTTCTTCGAATGTCACTGTCTTCAGGCGGCGCGCCTCGGAAACCACGCGCGGGTCGGTAGTGTAGACACCATCCACATCGGTGTAGATCAGACACTCCTGCGCCTTCAACGCTGCAGCCACTGCGACTGCGGAAGTGTCGGAGCCGCCACGGCCGAGCGTCGTGATATTGCCGCCATCATCCACCCCCTGAAAACCGGTGATGATCACGATCTTGCCCGCTGCCAGATCCTTGCGCACGCGCACATCGTCGATCGACTGGATGCGCGCCTTGGTAAACGCGGAATCGGTCTTGATTGGAACCTGCCAGCCTGCATACGACACAGCCTCTTTACCAATCGTCTGCAACGCCATCGACAGCAGTGCAACCGATACTTGTTCGCCGGTCGACGCCAGCATATCGAGCTCGCGCGGATCGGGCTGCGGCATGATCTCTTTTGCGAGAGAGATCAGGCGATTGGTTTCTCCGGACATCGCGGACGGAACCACGACGATCTGGTGGCCGGCGTCATGCCATTTGGCGACGCGCTTGGCGACGTTCTTGATGCGCTCGGTCGAGCCCATCGAGGTACCGCCGTATTTGTGGACGATTAAAGCCATAGGGATTAATGCGCTGAGAGGGAAAATTTTTATAAAAATCAACCCCTTAGTTTACATATCGCAATGCGGAATAGCAAGAGGAATGAGTTTGATGCAGCTTAAAAATTGGGGGAAATCTCAATAAACCCTACGTCCGTCATGCGCTCACCGCTTCCCAACGCAGGCGAACGCAATGTGCGCTGCCGCCCCGCAATCCACGCCAGTTCAGTCCGATGCCTGCAGCAAATAGCAGCTGTCCGCCAGCGGTACACACTAGAGGCAAGCGGGAACGCTCCCATGCAGGAATATTCAGCGCCTGATAGTGATGTTTCAAGGGCTTGGTCGGTCGATTGACGGCAGGTTTAAGCGTCTCACCGCCGCTGCGATAACGGATCAGCAGGTCCTGTCCGCGTAACCATGCAGCATCGATCCCCTCTTGCGCCGGCTCAAAGTGCAGGCTTCCGCCATACGCCAAGAAGTCAATAGTCTGCTCGCCGTTCCAGCGGAATGACAGCGGACCCACTTGCAACGCATCGTCATTCCGTCGCAGCGTCAGAAAAATCCGATCACGGTGCCGCCTGATCTCGCAATCCGGATGGATGACTCGCAGTTGCGCATCCGCCTTGGCCTCAAACAGTTGTGCACGCGCTTCAAAAAGCCATGAGGTCGATGGCATGCGCAGGCCCCGCAAGGCAAACCAGTAGCGCAGCAGATTGTCGATGCGCTCCGAATCGAGCCTCTTGAGTTTGCCGATATCGATGCAATCACCCTCCCGGCAGACCGCGAAATCCTGTGCAGCGCGCTCATTCAATAGCCGTTGCGCCGATTGCGCATGCCGGGCGCTGCGCATAAATCGCGCTTGGAAGCCTGGGAAATACTGACCAAGCACCGGCATTACATAGTGACGCAACGCATTGCGCACATAGCGCGTGTCTGCGTTCGACTCGTCCTCGACATGCGCGATGTCGTGGTCAGCCACAAACTGCTCCAGTTCGCAGCGAGACACATCGAGCAGCGGCCGCCCCAACAGCAGTTCTGGATCGCCGAGCAAACCGGCCGCCGTATTGACGCTCTCCATGCCCGACAATCCGGCAATGCCGGAGCCGCGCAACAACTGCAACAGAACCGTTTCAGCCTGGTCGTCCAGATGATGCGCGGTTAACAGCAACGGCACCCGATGCAGCCGACATAACTCGCCGAGAGCCTCATAGCGACGCAAGCGCGCCGCCTGCTCGATGCCGTGTCGATCCTGCTCAACAAGCGTGATGCGACGTGCATCGAAGCGCACTCCCAGACTCGCACATTCACGCTCACAATGAACAAGCCAGTCATCGGCATGGCTGCTGATGCCGTGGTGAACGTGAAATGCAAACAGCACAAGACCACGTTCAGTCGCATATCGGCAGACCAGATGGAGCAGCGCGGAAGAGTCGAGGCCGCCGCTATAAGCGACCGCAAGCGAGCGCTGACGCGGAGCAGAAACAGAAACGCGCGCCAGAATTACATCCAACGCGCGTTCAAAAGCGTCGGGCACCGACGCTGCCTGCTTATTCGACACAGATTATTCCGGAGAGCTGATTTCCTTGAATTTGCCGTAGCTCATGAGCTTTTCATGGCGAGCCGCGAGCAGCTCCTTCGTCTTCATTCCCTGCAACTGACGCAGGGAATCGGCCAGTGCGCGCTTGAGCATGACCGCCATCTGCTTCGGATCGCGATGCGCGCCGCCCAACGGTTCGTTGACGATCTTGTCGACGAGATTCATCGCTTTCAGGCGATGTGCGGTCAGCCCCAACGCCTCAGCCGCATCAGCCGCGCGTTCGGAGGTCTTCCACAGGATAGACGCGCAGCCTTCCGGCGAAATCACCGAATAGGTCGCATACTGCAGCATGAGCACCACATCACCAACCGCAATCGCCAGCGCGCCGCCGGAACCGCCTTCGCCGATGATGGTCGCAATCAGCGGCACTTTCAGTTCGGCCATCACGTACAGGTTATGACCGATCGCTTCCGACTGACCGCGCTCTTCGGCATCGATACCAGGAAAGGCGCCCGGCGTATCAACGAAGGTGAAAACCGGCAAGCCGAATTTCTCCGCCAGCTTCATCAGACGCATCGCCTTGCGATATCCCTCTGGCTTAGGCATGCCGAAGTTGCGCAACGCCCGCTCCTTGGTATCGCGGCCTTTCTGATGGCCGATCACCATGCAAGCCTGTCCGTTGAAGCGTGCCAGGCCGCCGACGATCGACAAATCATCCGCATAGGTGCGGTCGCCATGCAATTCGTGGAAGTCCGTGAAGATCTCGTTCACGTAATCCATCGTGTACGGACGCTGCGGATGCCGCGCAATCTGCGACACCTGCCACGGCGTCAGCTTGGCGTAGATATCTTTGGTAAGTTGCTGGCTTTTCTTCGACAAACGCTCGATCTCTTCCGAGATATCGACGGCGGAGTCGTCCTGCACGAAGCGCAGCTCTTCGATTTTTCCCTCCAGTTCGGCGATAGGCTGCTCGAAACCGAGAAAAGTTGTCTTGCTCATCGTGCCTCCTTTTATTTCATCAACACGAGATGAATTCAGTATACGACCGGCGCAGAATCGAGACTGCGCCAAAGATACCATGTTGCAACCGTACGCCACGGCTCCCAGTTGGCGGCCACTTCACGCACATCGCTACGGGATACCGGTTCGCCGGAGAAATAGTTAATGCTAATGCCTTTGAGCAAACCGAGGTCATCCAAAGGCAAAATATTCGGACGGAGCAGATTAAATATCAAAAACATCTCCGCTGTCCAGCGCCCTATACCGCGAATCTGGATCAGCTCGGCGATGACTTCCTCGTCATCCATCTGCACCCATTTATCCGCGTGAACACGCTTGGCCTTGAAATGCTCCGCCAGGTCGGTAAGGTATTCAGCCTTCCTCTTGGACAATCCGCAGCCCGCAAGAGTGTCCACACCAACTTTCAATACCTGCGCCGGCGTACATTTCGG
>DASVLY010000014.1:0-5061 GCA_036384635.1 Noviherbaspirillum sp.
GGCCCAGCGGCGAATTCTGTTCCAGCTTGGATACGACTTCCGTCGATATCTTGCCATTGTGGTAGACGCGGATGACTTCGTCGAGCAGTTTGGGCGGCAGGATGCGGCTGCGGCGCAGGTACAATACGCGCTCGATAATCAATGCCAATGCGATCACGGACGCAATCAACAGCAACCAGATCGGCCAGCCGGCCGCTTGGATAATGGCGAGCAAAACAGGCTCCTAGTTCAAATTCAGTCGGATGCAGAATGTATCGTGTTGGAGCCTTGCGGGCAAGGGTTGCGATGCAACATTTCCACAGAAGAAGTTGTTCACATTTGCTGTGGATAATTTTGTGAGTAAAGCTTGTGGATGGGTACAAAGTACTTGATTCAAAAGCTTTTTTCTTTACTGCCTAGAATTAATGCAGACTTCCAACCTCCTTTTAAATCAAACACTTACCGAAGAAAAATGTTTTTTGCAATCAATAGTGACGGTTGTATGACGCATTGGCGGGCCTGTGGACAGGTTTTACGCTGGAAGGCCGCATGAATACTGGAAGTGCTGCAGCAAATGCAAGCGGGACGCCGTCTGTGCTGACTGTTTCCGCCCTGAACCAGGCAGTGGCGAGGATGCTGGAACGAAATTTCCCTCTCGCCTGGGTTTCCGGCGAAATTTCCAATTTCACCCGCGCCGCGTCCGGGCATTGGTACTTCACGTTGAAAGATGACGCTGCGCAAGTACGTGCGGTCATGTTTCGGGGGCGCGCGCAATATGTCGATTTTTCTCCAAGAGAAGGCGACAAGGTGGAGGTGCGTGCGCTGGTCACGCTGTATGCGCCGCGCGGAGATTATCAGCTCAATGTCGAGGCGATCCGCCGCGCGGGCGTGGGCAACCTGTATGAGGCTTTCCTGCGCCTGAAGGAAAAACTCAATGCGGAAGGCTTGTTCGATCCGGAGCGCAAGCGGGAGTTGCCGCTGTTTGCGAAAACGATCGGTATCGTCACCAGCCCGCAGGCGGCGGCCTTGCGCGACATCCTGTCCACGCTGCGCCGGCGCGCGCCGCATGTGCAGGTGGTCCTGTATCCGGCGCCGGTGCAAGGCGAAGGCGCAGCGCAAAAGATCGCGCAAGCGATCGCTACCGCATCGGCGCGCGCCGAATGCGATGTGCTGCTGGTATGCCGTGGGGGCGGCAGTATCGAAGATTTGTGGTCCTTCAACGAGGAAGCGGTGGCGCGCGCGATTGCCGCCTGTGCGATGCCGGTGGTATCGGGCGTCGGCCATGAAACCGATTTCACGATTGCCGACTTCGCCGCCGACCTGCGCGCACCAACCCCGACTGCCGCAGCCGAACTGGCTGCAGCGCCGCGCGCCGACTGGCTTGCCGCACTGGAAGCGCATGCGGATGACATGACGCGCGCGCTGCGGCGCCAACTGGCCGATACCGCACAATCGCTCGACTGGCTGACCCGACGGCTGGTCAGTCCTGCTGCTTATATCAGCCGCGAGCGACTGAAGCTGCAAAGCTTGCAGACCCGGCTCATGCATGCGACACACACCCCACTCAATCAGGCGCGTTACGCACTTGCGCACCTGCAAACCCGGCTGTTGGCGCAGCTTCCGGATACCGTGCCTTTACGCACGCATGTAAACGATCATGCACGTCGCCTCGGCGCGCAGATGGGCGTGCTGCAGGCACGGCGCCGGCAGTCGCTGGCGTTGCTCGCCGCGCAACTGGAACTGCTGAATCCGCAGCGTACGCTGGAGCGCGGCTATGCAATGGTGGTCGATGCAAAAGGAAAAATCGTGCGCAACCCGAAGGATTTGCGCCCGCGCGAGACAGTAACGGTGCGGCTGGCCGAAGGCGCGGCCGAAGTCGGCATTGCCAGCGTGCAGCCGATGCTGGAGTAGTGCCGGCCCGTGCATCCCAAACGCATCCGACATACAATTGAGGTCTTTCAAAAACAATATCACCCTCGGAAAAACAGAAAGGAAGCATGATGGAACACACTCTCCCTCCCCTGCCCTACGCAATGGATGCGCTGCAGCCGCACATCTCGAAGGAAACGCTGGAATACCACTACGGCAAGCATCATCAGGCCTATGTGACCAACCTGAACAACCTGATCAAAGGTACCGAATTCGAAAACGCATCACTGGAAGAGATCATCAAGAAGTCCTCCGGCGGCGTGTTCAACAACTCTGCGCAAGTGTGGAACCACACTTTCTACTGGAACTGCATGAAGCCCAACGGCGGCGGCGCACCGACCGGCGCGCTGGCTGACGCGATCAACGGGAAATGGGGCTCGTTCGACAAGTTCAAGGAAGAATTCACCAAGTCCTGCGTGAGCAACTTCGGCTCCGGCTGGACCTGGCTGGTGAAGAAGGCCGACGGTTCGGTCGATATCGTCAACACCTCCAACGCCGCCACGCCGCTGACCACCGCCGACAAGGCGCTGCTGACCTGCGACGTGTGGGAGCATGCGTACTACATCGACTACCGCAATGCGCGTCCGAAGTATGTGGAATCGTTCTGGAGTCTGGTGAACTGGGATTTCGCTGCACAGAATTTCGCGTAAATCCGACAAGTTTTTTCCGGAAACCGCGCGTTAACAATGACGCGTGACGAATGAATGCCGTTCAGTCAAACACGCTGAACGGCATTATTTTTATTGGAGCCGGATTGGTACCAATCCGGTTCCAAAATGTGCGGCACTTACAGCACGAAGAAAATCGCCGCTACCATCGTGGGCAACAGTGCGCCCAGCAACAAGCCGCCTGCTCCGATCGTTTCGTCATTAAAGCCATGCCGCAGCAGCGCCACGCCGGCAGGGTTGGGGGCGTTTGCAATGACAGTCAGACCTCCTCCAGCCACTGCGCCGGCAACCAGCATGTACTTGGCGTGCCCGGACATTCCCTCAATCAACGAACCAAGGTAGGTAAGCGCTGCGTTATCGGTAATGGCAGTCAGTCCGAGCGCACCAAAGAACAATGCTGTCGGTTCAAGGCTGGAGACAATCGGTTGCAGCCACCATTGCTGCATCCCCCCCAACAGCACCAGTCCCGCAAGAAAAAAACCGACCAGCAATCCTTCTTTCAGAATCGGCGGGTCCTGGTACTGTGCATAGGCTTTGGTAAAACCAAGGAAGAACAGAAAAACTCCGATGAATATCACAGGATGGTGCGCAAAGATGACAACGGCAGCCAAAAACAAAAGATGTATTGCACGCACCAGCCATGGCACCGGGGTCTTCGTGTTTGCTTTTCGTGCCTGCCCTTCCTCGGCGACCTGGCTTCGGAGCATCAAGGTAATGACGGTCGCGTTGATAAAAACGGCCAGGCATGCTTTCCAGCCAAAATGGGTTGCCATATAGAGGTTATCCCATTGCCAGGCGGACGCCACCATGAGTACGGGCGGCGCGGCAAACGAGCTCAAGGTGCCTCCGATGGATACATTGACGAAGAGTACGCCGAGAGCACCGTACTTCAGCCATTCCGGAATCCCTTGCCGGAAAACCTGCGGCGCCAGCATGAGCGCTGACAAGGTCATGGCTGCTGGTTCTGCAATCAGCGAACCGATGAGCGGCACAATGGCCAGGCCAAGCCATACCCGCGCGACTGCGGTATTTGCCGGGACAAACGCTGCGAGCGCGGCAACCGAATCCTTTACCGTTTCCAGTACGGGCCTTGATGCAGCGACGACCATGATGACGAACACGAATAGCGGTTCCGTGTATTGCCGCGATTCTGCATATTCAACGGCCTGCCTGCCGCCGACGACCAGCGCCATGACGACAAGCAAAATAAAGGCCCAGAATCCGAACACCACTTCGATTTCACCGAGCAAATGGAACAAGCCTGCATGTCTCGGGTAACGATCGGCAAGGCGTTCGAAGGATTTCGCCGCGAAAGTGTGGACAAGTGCGAAAGAAAAAAGAACTGCAGCGATAATGTTGATGATGTCCATTCTTTGTTGGAAATGGGGGTGATGTCTTTATTAGGATTTACGCAAAATCGTCCCGGCAACGCGGCTGGGGCGGTTTTGCGTAAGTCCTATTTATTATCGTTCAACCAGGCTTCCACCCCTGGAACGTCCCTGAGTCGCTCGCCTCCAATGACTGGAACATCGTCTCTCCACTGTAGTCTATTTATGCATTGCCAACACCTGCGGCAGCTTCAATGAAAAAACCGCTGCTGTCTTCCCTTCCTCAAAGCACTCTCGGTTTCACCGCAACGGCGGGACATTCAGTCATGGAAGCGATGTATGCCATTCTCCGTGCGGCTGTCGCATTGCTTCTGGTCGCATGGCCCTTGCCAATCATCTGCGCTGCAGCGCCGGTGATGCTGCTGACGGTCAATGGCGCAATCGGTCCGGCCAGCGCCGCTTATGTCGAGCACGGCATCTCGCGCGCGGCAAAAGAAGGCTGTCAGTTGATGATATTGCAGATGGATACGCCGGGCGGGCTCGATACATCGATGCGCTCGATCATCAAGGCGATCCTGACCTCGCCGGTGCCCATCGCCGCTTATGTCGCACCCGGCGGTGCGCGGGCCGCGAGCGCCGGGACTTACATCCTGTATGCGAGTCATATCGCCGCAATGGCCCCCGGCACCAATCTGGGAGCCGCTACTCCTGTGCAGATCGGCGCGGCTGGGATGGAACCGGAACGGGAAAAGCCGCCGCAGCGCAAGGACAATGAGGCAGGCAAGAAACCCGGCGAGAAGACCACGAGCGACGACGCCACCACATCGCCGATGACCCGCAAACAAGTCAACGACGCTGCCGCGTATATCCGCGGGCTGGCGCAAATGCGTGGCCGCAATGCCGATTGGGCCGAGCAGGCGGTGCGCGAGGCGGTCAGCCTGCCGACAGATGAAGCCTTGAGGCTGCATGTCATCGACTATATCGCTGCCGACGTTCCTGCGCTGGCAGCGCAGCTTCATGGCAAGAAGGTGAGCGTGCTTGGACAGGACAGGGTGCTCCGGACGAAAGATGCGCCCATCGTCGATGCCCAACCGGACTGGCACGCGAAATTGCTTGCCGCCATTACCAATCCCGCTATTGCATTGCTGTTGCTGAGT
>DASVLY010000015.1:0-2885 GCA_036384635.1 Noviherbaspirillum sp.
CGCATCCGACCTGCGCCGCGGCGACCACTTCAATGTCGTCTATGAAACCTTCTGGCAGAACGGCGAGTATATACGCGCTGGCCGAGTGTTGGCCGCAGAATTCGTCAACGGCGGCAACCGCTATCAATCAGTCTGGTTCGACGAACCGGGCAGCAAACAAGGCGGCGGCTATTACTCGTTCGACGGTAAATCGCTGAAAAAGGCATTCCTGAAATCACCGCTCGAATTCTCACGTATTTCCTCAGGATTCTCGATGCGCATCCATCCGATTTCCGGCAAGTGGAAGCAGCATCAGGGCGTGGACTTCGCAGCCGCGATAGGTACGCCGATTCGCGCCTCCGGCGACGGCACCATCGATTTTGTCGGCACGCAAAACGGCTACGGCAATGTAGTCGTCATCAAGCACTGGGGCAATTACTCGACCGCATATGCGCATATGAGCCGCTTTGCAAGCAGTCTGAAAAAAGGCATGAAAATCAGCCAAGGTGAAGTGATTGGCTATGTCGGCATGACCGGCTGGGCAACCGGCCCGCACCTGCACTATGAATTCCGGGTAAACAACACACCGCGCGACCCGCTGGCAATCGACATCCCGAACGCACAACCCTTGGCCGGGGCGGAATTGCAGCGCTTCCGCGCAGTCGCAAGCGAAATACAGCACCGTTTCGCATTGCTCAACCCGCAAGATGCAGGTATCAAACTCAAGCTCGCTTCCAGATAAGCCGGAGTCAATCCACTCCCAAACCGTTCAAGGGCCTGTAGAATCAGTCGACTCTTGAACGGTTTTTCTATGCCTGCTCCTCAATCCCTTCTTTTCATTGGCCTGATGTCAGGCACCAGCTTAGACGGCGTCGACGGCGTGCTGGCCGAATTCCCTGCAGACAGAAGTGATGCCCCGATCGCGACCATCGCAACTGCCTACCTGCCTTTTCCAACGACATTGCGCAACGATCTGATGGCGTTGCAGAGCAGTGGCGACAATGAAATCCATCGCGAATCGCTCGCAGCAAACATGCTCGCGCGCTGCTATGCCGAATGCGTGTCGCAATTGCTCGATCAAGGCGGCGTCACTCCAGATCAGGTCCGAGCCATTGGTGCGCACGGACAAACGATTCGGCACCGCCCAGAATGCGGCTACACGCACCAGACCAACAATCCCGCACTGCTGGCAGAACTCGCCGGTATCGACGTCATTACTGATTTCCGCAGCCGCGACATCGCTGCCGGCGGCCAAGGTGCACCGCTGGTACCAGCCTTTCACCAGGCAATTTTCGGCGTACCGAATGAAACTCGCGTGGTCGCCAACATCGGCGGCATCAGCAACATCAGCGTGCTGGATCATGGACGGCAAGTGACCGGCTTCGATACCGGGCCTGGCAATGTGCTGATGGATACATGGATCATGCAGCACCAGCAAAAAGCCTATGATGCGTGCGGCACCTGGGCCGCAACCGGACGAGTAATTCCGGAGCTTTTGAACACGCTGCTCGACGAACCGTTCCTGAAGCTTGCACCACCCAAAAGCACTGGGCGCGACTTGTTTCATTCAGCATGGTTAGCCGGCAAACTGGCATGTTTCGCTGCTGCCGCTCCCGCCGATGTACAGGCCACACTGACCACCTTTACCGCGACAACGCTAGCCGATGCAATTGCCGTTCATGCCCCCGGCGCGAGCGCGGTCTATGTATGCGGCGGTGGAGCATATAACACCTGCTTGATGCAACACTTGCAACATGCGCTGGCCGCTCGTGGCCATCCAGCGAGAGTGCAGTCGACGGATGCTCTAGGCGTATCGCCCAATCACGTGGAATCGCTCGCATTCGCATGGCTTGCGCATCGTCATGTCGAACACAAACCTGGCAATCTCGCCAGTGTCACTGGCGCCAAAGGCGCAAGAGTGCTGGGTGCGCTCTATCCTGCCTGATGCCGCTTCGCCAATAAAAAAAGCGCAGGATATCCTGCGCTTTTTCATGAACCGGTATCGATCAGGCCGAAAACGAAGACCCGCAACCGCAAGTAGTCGTCGCATTCGGATTCTTGATTACAAATTGCGCACCTTCGAGGTCATCCTTGTAATCAATTTCAGCGCCGACCAGATACTGGTAGCTCATTGAATCGATCAACAGTTGCACACCATTCTTGACCATCGTGGTGTCGTCTTCGTTGACAATTTCATCGAACGTGAAACCGTACTGGAAACCGGAGCAGCCGCCGCCTTGTACAAAGACGCGCAGTTTCAGATCCGGATTGCCTTCTTCCTCGATCAGCTGCGCAACCTTCGCTGCGGCACTGTCGGTAAAGATAATCGGGGCGGGCATTTCAGTGACGGCATTCATTGAGGGCTCCTGCAAAACAAAGATCGATTCATTATATACGTTTAGCGAATCCTATGTATTCGACAGCGCAAGCTTTAAAACCGGTTCGTTAACCTGATCATGAGTGAGCTTCCCGGCCACCAACGCACCACCGTGCATTTCGAGCGCTTTGTAAAACACATCTCCAGTTATGCGGGCTTTCGGCTGCAATTCAAGCAATTCCGACGAAAAAACAGGCCCGACGATCTCGCCATTGACCACGAGATGTGCCACCCGCACTTCGCCTTCGACCCGCGCATGTTCTGAAATCACTAACATGCTCGGCTCGTCGGTGTCTGCAACCACATTGCCCTTGACATTGCCGTCAATGCGCAAACCACCCTTGAAATTCACATTCCCTTCGATACTGGTCGAAATACCGATCAAGCTGTCGATCGTGCCTTTGGTTTTGCGGCCTAACATGATGACTCTCCTCACAAATTCGCGGACTGTTGCGCTCGTACTTGCCCCTTTTCAAGCACACGTGCCTGAACCTGTTTGGTTACTGTGCCTTCAGGCAAGGTGAGCACT
>DASVLY010000016.1:0-4032 GCA_036384635.1 Noviherbaspirillum sp.
CCTTTTGCAAATCCTTGGTCTTGGTGTTCTTGCGCGGCTCGCCGTCGGTGCCGAAAAACTCGTTGCACAGCGCGTTGAAGCTGTCGATGCCGGCGCCCGCGGTCAGTGCTTTTTCGACCGCGGTTGCGCGCTTCTGATTGACCGCTGTGCCCTGCCCCAGCAAGCGCGCAATGGTCTGAATGCGTGCGATCAGCCCGTCGTCCTGCCACAGCATCAGCCGCGCATCGGTTTGTCCGTCTTCGCCGCACAACCCGGTCAGCCACTCCAGCGGCGCGTTTTCTCCCTCTTGCAGCGCGGCCCACCATTCGGCACGCTTGTCGACGAACGCATCGAGCAGCTTGCGCGCATTCCAATCGCCCACCGTTTCATACAGCGACAGCAGCGCCTGCCTAACCTCGGCATGGTCTTCGTCATTGAGCGACTGCATGAAGCGGCTATACGCATCTGCAATCAGTTCTCCGGTCGCTTCGGTCAGCGCATAACCGTGCGGCACGCCGGAGGTAAGCGGCGCGATCTGCACCAGGCGCGCGAACCAGCTATGGAAGGTATCGATCGACAAGCCCTGCGGGCTGGACAGCACACGCTCATACAACCGGCACGCAGCGGGCAGCGCCTGCGGCAGTTCATGTTCAGCGATGCCGCGCTCGGCCAGTAACGCGCACACTTCGTCATCCGGCCGCAATGCCAGGTCACGCAGCAGCAGCAACAGGCGTTCACGCATTTCCTGCGCCGCCTTGCGCGTGAAGGTAATCGCCAGCAGTTCCGAAGGCTCGGTACCCGCCAGCAGCAGGCGCAACATACGCGCGACCAGGAGCCAGGTCTTGCCGCTGCCGGCGCAGGCTTCCACCACCACCGAATGGCGCGGATCGCAGGCAATCCGCACGAACTGCGGCGCATCGACCGCATCGCCGTTGGCTTCATAGGCGCGAGGCGTCATCGGCTGCATCACCACGCTCCCTTGCGGCACAGGCCGCGCACTTCGCAAAATACGCAGACGCGCTCGATGCCGGTCGCAGGCAGCGCCGCCCCCTCGCCGATAGCGCGGATATTGGCGACGATCTGCCGCTCCAGAAGCACCTGCCACTCCTCGTAATTGGGCGCCGCCGCATCGCCCGTTTTATCCTTCGTGGCTTCCAGCGCCACATAATGCGCGGCCGCCACCGGCAGGTCGGACAGCAAGCCGTAGAATGCGAGCTGATGGTCTTCGGTTTCCTTCGCCTTGTCGCGCAGCGCCTGCACATTCCTGGTCTTGTAATCGAGCACCGCGCGCTCGCCCTCCGCGTTTTCATCGATACGGTCGATACAGCCATGCAAGATAATCTGGCCGTCCGGCCACGACAGCGTTTTCTGGAATTTCTGTTCGCCCGCAACGAACCTCCAGCCCTGACTTTCGCGTTCGTTCGACCAAGCGAGGTAGGCGGGGATGATTTTTTGCCAGCGCACGTAATAGCCGAGCGCCGCCGCGCTCCGTTCGAGCGCCTGGGCGAAAACCCGCTCCGAAATCTCGCGCAGCAGGAATTCGCGATCGTCGACGTGAACCCTGCGGTCGCGAATGGTCTCGTGATAGATCCTCAGGATTTCATGCAGCCAGTCGCCGTAATCCCGCTTTTCCGGCATGTCCGACAACTCGCCCAAGCCATCCAACCCCAGCATGCGAGTGGCAAAGAACTGATAGGGGCAGGCGACCAGGTTGTTGTACCCGCTGGCGGACAGCTTGCGCGGCAACAGTTGCGGCGCCGACGGCGCAGGCATGATCGGCGGCATGTGCGTCAACGTGTGCGGCGTAAGTTCGACCGCATGCGTCGCCAGCTTCGCCGCGCCGGAACGTTCGAGCGTCAGTTGCAGGCGTTCGACCCAGGTGCTGACGGGATTCGGCTCGCCGTTCTTGTGCGACTGCCACGACAGCACCACCTCAGTGCTGCTCGAAAGCAGTTCGGCGAAATCGCGCAATTGCATACGCTGCCGCATTTCCCTGGTTGCCAGTCCAAGCTCGCGGCGCACCGCGTTCGCAAAGAACAGCGTCTCGTTCAATTGCGATGGCAGATGATCGGCATCGGCCCCGACCATCAGCACCGCGTCGAACGAACGCAGTTGCGCGCCAGTCAATTGCAGCATTACCACACGGCGGTCGAACCCGGATGGCACGAACGGCGTCGATTCCAGTTGCAAGCTGAGAAACGCTCGCCATTCAGCCAGCGAGAACGAGTGGTGCATCGCGGTGCAATCCCGGATCAGCGTATCGAGCAGAGACACCACCTGCATGCCTGCAGCGTCGTTTTGCAGCGCGTCGCGCATACCAAGCGCCGCCATCGTGCCGCTGGTCAGCTCGGCCCATTGCGCGAGGGTTTTACGTCCGGTAAAGAGGCGTGCCCGATGCGCGATCTGACGCAGCATCTCCGTTGCGAGCGGCGCATCGGCCAGCACCGCGTCGGCCGCATCCCAACCACCCATCACATTGAAACGGCGCAGCGCATGCTCGATCGTCATCACGCGCTCAACCTTGTCGGACAGGTGCGCGAACACGAACGGCGATTTCAGCAAGTCGAGCAAGGCAATCGTTTCCGCGCGCGTGGTGATGACATCCAGCAGAGCCGCCACCGCAGCAGCAGAGCGGGTGGTCGACAGCTTCCAGCCGGTTTCGTCGGCGACGAACACTTGCGCGCGCTCCAGGAGCGCACGAATACGGCGCGCCACCACGCGGTCCTGTGCGATGATCGCGATGCTGTCTTTCCCGTCCAGCAACCAGTTGATGACGGTTTGCGCGCCCCGCTGCGCCTCGTCTTCCAGGCTGTCCGTAGCGCATAACGACACCCCGGCAGGCGTATCGATTCCGGTCTGCGCCGCCGGCTCGTCACCGTCCAGCATCTCGCCCCATGCCGCCGCATACACAGGTGCAATGGCGGCAGCGCGCCAGTCCAGCGTAACCGGCAATACCGGCTGACGCTGCGCATACGCATTAAGGAAGGCCTCCTCGCAGGCATCCGGTGCCAGCGCGCCGATCCAGATCAGCGGCTCGCTGGCCTGTTGCGCCACGCGCAGCATTTGCGCGAAGCGGACGCTTATTGCATCGTTACTGCCAAGCTGGCTTTTCCACAACGTCCATACCAGTTGCGCCTCATCGGAGAGCATATCGCGGGCCGGTGCCGGAAGCTGCTCAAGCGCCGCCTGCCAACGCTCTTCGGCTGCATTGGGAGCAAGCTGCATCGCAGGAACTAAAGCCCGCGTCAATTCATCAAACAATGTCAGCAGGGTTTGTGCCAGTGGCAACAGATCGGTATTGCGGCGCGCGGTAAATAATTTTTTCAACCATGCATGCTGGCGCAATTCCGCATACAGGGACATCATCCGTTCGCTGGAAGAAGCAAGCAGGGGTGCGTCGGTGTCCGGCGGCAGCATATCGATCCAGGCGGCAAGCGTGGTGATGCGCGGCGCAATGAATGGGTGCCGCAACTGCCCGGCCAATGCCGATTTAAGCTGCTGCGCATGAACAAAGCCGGGCACCAGCACGCGCACCGATGAAAAATCGCAGGATTCTCCATCTGCCGCCTGCGGCAGCAGGCCGCTATCGAGCAGCGCATGTGCGACCCGGGGCCAGAAATCAGCGGACGAAGGAATCAGCAAGGGATGGAGCAGCATGTGGATTTGCCAAGGCGAAAGGGGCGGCAGGTTCGCCATTTTATGTGAGCTGAAGCAAAAAATAGGGAGCGGCACTTCACTTTTTATGAAAATCGGTTATGATTTGCCCAATACCCCGCCGCATTACCTCTTGCAGCCCCCTAAGCAGGCTTAAATTCCAGGCTTAGTCGCAGGCTTGAAATCGCGCTCAACGTCTCCACCTGCTTATTGCATCCCGGACACGTTAGTGCTCGGGATAAGCAAGATCAGTAGTTTGCAGGCGCCGATTTGCCCCCATACTGACCCATTTAAACCTCTCATTGAGGAAACTATGAGCGAAAACATTAAAGACATTTCCGATGCATCGTTCGAGACGGATGTCCTGAAATCCGACAAACCGGTTCTGGTCGACTTCTG
>DASVLY010000017.1:0-3174 GCA_036384635.1 Noviherbaspirillum sp.
TACCCTGATTATGGGAGAGCGAGCCATTTCGGCTCAAATATTAACAAACTGTTGCGGAATGACAACTCCGCATATATGCGTCAGTCGAACATAAGGGCTGTGAGCAAAAAGTCCAGCCATAACACGGTGAGCGACGCGATCACCACAGTTCGGGTCGTTGCACGCGAAACCCCTTCAGGTGTCGGTTGCGCCTCATACCCCTGGAACAGTGCAATAAACGTTACCGCGAATCCGAAAACTACACTTTTGATCACGCCGTTTGCAATATCCTTCCAGATATCCACTCCCGCTTGCATCTGCGACCAGAACGCGCCCTCATCCACCCCAATCAGTTTCACGCCGACGATATAACCGCCGATCACGCCCACCGCGCTAAAAATCGTCGCCAGCAGCGGCATCGCAATCACTCCCGCCCAAAAGCGCGGCGCCACCACGCGCTCGACCGGATTCACCGCCATCATTTCCATTGCCGACAACTGCTCCCCGGCTTTCATCAAGCCAATTTCCGCCGTCAGTGAGGTGCCGGCGCGGCCGGCGAACAGCAGCGCCGTCACCACCGGCCCCAGTTCGCGCGTCAATGACAAGGCGACCAGCAAACCCAATGCCTGCTCGGAGCCGTACTTGTTCAACGTGTAATAACCTTGCAGTCCCAGCACGAAACCAACGAAAAGACCGGACACGGCAATGATCACGAGCGAATAATTGCCGATGAAGTGAATCTGGTCCGTTACCAGGCGCGGACGGCGCAGCATGCGGGGCGACACCCGCAACAGTGCGAAAAAGGTGCGCGTGGCGAAACCGACATTGACGATATATTCGCGCACCCACCGGCCAATCGAGGATACGGTGTCGACGATCATTACTGCGCCTCCAGTTGCAAGTCTTGCGCGAGCGATTTGCCGGGATAGTGGAACGGCACCGGACCGTCGGCTTCCGCGTGCACGAATTGCTTGACATAAGGATCGCTCGACACAAGCATTTGCTGCGGCGTACCGTGCGCGACGATTTTTCCTTGCGACAGAAAATACACGTAGTCGGCAATCGCGAACGATTCATGCACATCATGCGATACCAGAATCGAGGTCGAGCCGAGCGCGTCATTCAAACGGCGAATCAGGTTTGCGGTCACGCCCATCGAAATCGGATCGAGACCGGCAAACGGCTCGTCATACATGATCAATTGCGGATCGAGCGCGATTGCGCGTGCCAGCGCAACGCGACGCGCCATTCCCCCGGAAATCTCGGCAGGTTTCAATTGCGCAGCGTTGCGCAGGCCCACCGCGTGCAGTTTCAGCAGCACCAGGTCGCGGATCAGTTCTTCCGGCAGGCGTGTGTGTTCGCGCAACGGGAAAGCAACATTTTCGAACACCGTCAGGTCGGTAAACAATGCGCCGTGCTGGAATAGCATCCCCATCTTGCGCCGCATCGCATACATCGCGTTGGTATCACGGGCATCGACCATTTTGCCGTCGACCGTGATGCTGCCGCTTTGCGCCTGTAGCTGCCCGCCGATCAAACGCAGAATCGTCGTCTTGCCCGAACCCGAGCCGCCCATTACCGCGACGACTTTACCGCGCGCGAAATCCATCCGGAGTCCCGACAGAATGGGGCGTTCTCCATAGGAAAAATGAAGGTCGCGAATTTCAACGAGGTTCGGCACAACGAGGATATCTTTGGTTAAAGATGAGATTGTAGTGCAGAAATCGCAAATGCACCCCTGGGCGGAGCCAAAGGCAAGCGGATTTTCATAAAACGAAATAAAAAATCCCGCGGATCTGCGATCAGGCGGGATGAAGGGCGGGGAATGAAATGGATTCAGCGCGGCAGCACTGACGCTCCCATCAGGAACTCATCCACCGCACGTGCACATTGCCGGCCTTCGCGAATCGCCCACACGACAAGCGACTGGCCGCGACGCATATCGCCGGCAGCGAACACCTTGTCAGCCGAGGTCTTGTAGCAGCCATCGCCATCGGTAGTTGCCTTTGCATTGCCGCGCGCATCCTTGTCGACGCCAAATGCATCGAGCACCTGCTGCACCGGCGACACGAAGCCCATCGCAAGCAGCACCAGATCGGCCTTCACTTCGAATTCGGAATCCGGCACTTCCTGCATCTTGCCGTCCTTCCATTCGACCCGTGCGGCAATCAGCTTTTCAACTTTGCCGTTCTTGCCTTCGAGGCGCTTGGTCGCCACCGACCAGTCGCGCTGACAGCCTTCTTCATGCGACGACGACGTGCGCAGCTTGGTGGGCCAGTACGGCCACACCAACGGTTTGTTCTCCTGTTCCGGCGGCTGCGGCAGCAGCTCGAACTGGGTGACCGATGCGGCGCCGTGGCGGTTGGAGGTGCCGACGCAATCGGAACCGGTATCGCCGCCGCCGATTACGACCACGTGCTTGCCGGTCGCCAGGATCTGGTCTTTCACCTTGTCGCCGGCATTGACCTTGTTTTGCAGTGGCAGGAATTCCATTGCAAAATGCACGCCCTTCAGTTCGCGGCCAGGCACCGGCAGATCGCGCGGCTGCTCGGCGCCGCCCGAAATGACGATCGCGTCGAAATCCTTCTTCAACTGATCGGGGGAGATGGTTTCCTTTGCCCAGTTGTAGACGTTGGGCGCGAAATCCTTACCGACGAAAATCCCGGTACGGAAGGTGACGCCTTCGGCTTTCATCTGTTCGACGCGGCGGTCGATGTGCGACTTTTCCATCTTGAAGTCGGGAATGCCATAACGCAGCAGGCCGCCGATGCGGTCGTTCTTTTCGAATACCGTCACATTGTGACCGGCACGTGCGAGTTGCTGCGCAGCGGCCAGACCGGCAGGGCCGGAACCGACAATGGCAACCTTCTTGCCGGTTTTGACAGCTGGCACTTGCGGCGCCACCCAGCCATTTTCCCAGCCCTTATCGATGATGAAGTGCTCGATCGACTTGATGCCGACCGGATCGTTGTTAATGCCGAGCGTACACGCCGCTTCGCAAGGCGCCGGGCAGATGCGGCCGGTGAATTCCGGGAAGTTGTTGGTCGAGTGCAGCACTTCCAGCGCTTCCCGGTAATTTCCGTGATAGACCAGGTCGTTCCAGTCGGGGATGATGTTGTTGACCGGACAGCCGTTATTGCAGAACGGGATACCGCAATCCATGCAGCGCGCGCCCTGGATCTTCGCATTGGCGTC
>DASVLY010000018.1:0-6385 GCA_036384635.1 Noviherbaspirillum sp.
GCGCTTGCGGTGATCGCGGTCGTTGCAGTCGGGCGCCGCATGTCTATCGCGGTAAAATCGATGTCTTTTCCCGCAACGAAATCCGGACCATCTTGATAAGGAGACCGCCATGTCCGTTTACGACAAACTCAAAGCCATGAATATCGAACTGCCGGCGGTAGCATCGCCGGCCGCCGCCTATGTGATGTACGCGCAAACCGGCAACACTGTTTTCCTGTCCGGCCATATCGCGAAGAAGGACGGCAAGCCGTGGGTCGGCCAGCTCGGCAAAGACATGACGACCGAAGAAGGCAAACAGGCGGCGCGCGCAGTCGCAATCGACCTGCTGGCAACACTGCAGGCAGCCGTGGGCGGCGACCTGAACCGGGTCAAGCGCATCGTCAAGGTAATGAGCCTGGTGAACTCCACCGCCGATTTCACCGAGCAGCACCTGGTCACCAACGGCGCATCCGAATTGTTCGGCGAAGTGTTCGGCGAGCTGGGCAGGCATGCGCGTTCCGCGTTCGGCGTTGCGCAGATCCCGTTGGGCGCGTGCGTCGAAATCGAGCTGATTGCTGAAGTGGCGTAATTCGGCTGTTATTCCCTTAAACGAATGGCGGTGCCATTCAGCAGTGAGACAAGCATGAAAATGGACAATCCGACGCCAATCCAGTGGCAATTCTCGCAACGCGCGCAACAACTGCAAAGCTCGGTCATCCGTGAAATTCTGAAGGTCACGGTACGCCCGGAAGTGATTTCGTTCGCCGGCGGTTTGCCTTCGCCCGCCACCTTTCCGGTGGAGCGCATGCAGGCTGCGTTCGATGCGGTACTGTCGCGCCAGGGCAAGGTCGCACTGCAGTACGGCCCGACCGACGGCTATAGTCCGTTGCGCGAATGGATTGCACATTCCCTGTCCACTGACGGCGCGAAGATCCTGCCGGAGCAGGTGTTGATGGTGTCGGGTTCGCAGCAGGGTCTTGACCTGTTGTCCAAGGTGCTGATCGACGAGGGCAGCAAGGTACTGGTCGAAACGCCCAGTTATCTCGGCGCATTGCAGGCGTTTTCGCTGTACCGGCCCGAATTCGTATTGGTGCCGACTGACGATTGCGGCTTGTTGCCGGACCAGGTCGCCCATGTGGGCAAGGGGGCGCGTCTGTTGTATGCGCTGCCGAATTTCCAGAACCCGACCGGGCGCACGCTGTCGCTCGAACGCCGTGGCGCGCTGGTCGAAACCTGCGCGCGTCTGGGGCTGCCGCTGATCGAGGACGATCCGTACGGCGCGCTCAGCTATCGCGGCGAACCGCTGCCGAAGATGCTGACGATGAATCCCGAGGGCGTGATCTACATGGGATCGTTCTCCAAGGTGCTCACTCCCGGCATCCGTCTTGGCTATGTGGTGGCGCCGCAGCCGCTGGTGCGCAAGCTGGAACAGGCGAAACAGGCCGCCGACCTGCATACCGCGCAACTGACGCAGATGGTGGTGCATGAAGTGGTGAAGGACGGCTTCCTGACCGAGCACATCCCGACCATCCGCAAGCTGTATGCCGACCAGTGCGCGGCGATGCAGGCCGCGCTCGCCGAATTTTTCCCGTCGCCGGTGACATGGACCCGGCCCGAAGGCGGCATGTTCATCTGGGTCACGTTACCCGCACATATTGACAGCATGGCATTGCTCGATGAAGCGATCGCCGAACATGTCGCGTTCGTGCCCGGAGCGCCGTTCTATGCGAATGCCGCGGAAAAGAACACCTTGCGCCTGAGCTTCGTGACGGTGCCGCCGGAGAAGATCCGCGAGGGCATCGCGAAGCTGGGCAGGCTGATCGCCGCAAAAATCTGACCCGCTGTCTGTTTTTCCGGAACGGTGCGATTGCTCTTCTAGGGCCTGTCATCAATGAGTTTGGGAGTGCGAACGGGCCGTATGCGTTGCAGGCCTAGGCGCGGCGACGCGTCGTAGCGGTGCTACGGCAAGGAGCCGCAACACCGGCATGCGACGCATACGGCCCGTTCCCTCCGGGTTCATTCCCAAACTCATTGATGACAGGCCCTAGTAATCGCACCGTTCCTGTTTTTGCAACGCCGCAAACTTTCCGAATTGACTCGGCGATCTGGAAACTTGTACATTGGCAATATTTCTTTTCGGGAATATACGTCCTGCAAGTCCGATGACCATTGCCAATTCAACCGAACCCAACGATACGTTCAGCCAGGCCAATACAGTGAGCCTTGGCAATACCATTATCGGATCGCTTTCTTCCGGCACTGACAAGGATTTCTACAAGGTGGTGATGCCCGCCAGCGGTGTGCTGCGCATCGACATGAGTTCGAGCCAATTGCCGGACTGGGCATATTCGATCCAGGTGTACGATGCCTCTCACAAGCTGTTGGGGGAGGGCTGGCTTGGTTATGTCAACAATGCATCATTCAGTGTTGGCGCACGGGCCGCTGGCACTTACTATATCAGTGTCGCGTCGAGCAACATCTATTCGTGGCTCTCGTACAGCATCACGCCTTCCCTGGGCAGCGGCAGCGCGCAGGATTACGAAGCTGAATCGAACGATACGCTGCAAACCGCAACCCCCGTTTCGCTCGACCGCCTCATCTCGGGGCAGCAGGACGATTCCGACGACGTCGACAATTTTTCCATCGATGTCGGATCGTCAGGCATGCTGTCGCTCGACTTCAAGGTGCCGGAAAAACTCGACTATGCGTATTACCAGGTCAACCTCTATGACAGCCAGGGCAGGCTGATCGACCAAAAGACTTCAGGGGACAGTTTCAGCCTGCTTGAAGCTGGCATCAGCGCCGGCAGATATACGGTACAGGTGAAGAAGTCCGGTACGGCGAGCGGATATGAGCAAGGCAACTATACGTTTCTCGCGCATCTTGATCCCGGTTCGTCCTTGCCGGCAAAAGCAACGCTGTCCGACGTTGCGCCCATCACTGCAAGCATCGGCGCAACAAACCAGGCCGACTGGTACAAGCTCGACCTGAAGGCAGGCTCAGTCTATGAATTCCGTTTGTCCGGCGGCACGCTCGCCGATTCCTCGCTCGTGTTATGCACTGCCGACGGCAAGGTGCTCGAAAACTGCAGCAACCTGCCGACCTGGGGTTCCGGCGGGACGGTACAAAGCGCCGATCCGCAAATCGCATTTGTCGCGCCTTATAGCGGCAGCTACTACTTGAAGGTGGCGGGGCTCGGAGGAACCGGCAGTTATACGCTGAGCGAAAAAACAGATACGCTGGCGAATCTGAGCACAGCACTGACCGGCAATGCCATCACCCAGGAGCATTGGCCGGTAGCTTCCAGCAGCACTGCGCTCACCCTCACTTATGCATTTCTTACCGCAACGGCCGATGGCGAGATCGGCTTCAGGGCGATGAACACCACCCAGAAACAAGCGGTACGAAATGTGCTGGCGCAATACAGCGCATTTGCAAACATCGAGTTCAGGGAGGTCAGCGATCCGGCGCTGGCACAGATCTGCTACGGTACCAGTGACCAGCATGGCATAAGCGGCGGCGTCACCTACACCCGCCCCAATACCGGCGGCGCGCTCACGCATGCGGATGTCTTCCTCAATAACACCCCGAGTTATATCGGCGCGCAAGCCGAAGCGGATATGCTGTCGGCCGGACAATATGGGCTGGCAACGCTGATACACGAAACCGGGCATGCGCTGGGCCTGAAGCATCCGGGAGACTACAACGCATTTAGCGGCGGGGGGACCGCACCGTTCATTCCCGCAGCATGGGACAACCGCAAATTCTCCGTGATGTCCTATATCGACGACCCGGACATGGCGGTCTATGACCAGACTCCTTCGCTGCTCGATGTGGTGGCGATACAGAGCTTGTACGGCGCAAGATCGTCAGGTTCTGCGCAGACGTTTTCTTTTTCGAACAGCACGGAATTCAAGGCGACTGTATTGAGCGGCAGCGCCGCCAACAATACGCTGGACCTGAGCACCCAGACCGCCGACTGCTTTATTTCATTAACCCCGGGGACCTTCAGCTCGGTTGGCCTGAAGCAGGATGGGACGCTTGCGCACGACAATCTTGCCATTCCTTTCGGTACCTGCATCAGCCGGCTCAATGCCGGCTCAGGCAATGACACCATCATAGGCAACGATAGCGCGGACATTATTAATGCCGGCGCCGGCAACGACACCATCATTGCAGGCAACGGCGGTGAGACCATCAATGGCGGCTCCGGCACAGATATGGTTGTTTTTTCAGGTGCGCGCAGCGGCTTTACGGTCACGAAAACCGCGACCGGTTACACGGCAATCGATCATGGCGGGACACAAGGCACGAATACGCTGACCGATGTCGAAACGCTCAAGTTCGCGAATCTGTCGCTGACATTGGTTACCGACCCGAGCATCGGACGGACGTACACCGGCAGCGATGGCAACGATGTGCTGCAAGGCAGCGCCGGCGACGACATATTGAACGGTGGGGCGGGGCTCGATACCGTGGCCTACACCGGTGTTCGCAATCACTTCACGGTCACCAGGACGAGCGACGGTATGACGGTAACCGACAACACCGGCACCGAAGGCATCGATACCTTGAGTGGCATCGAGCGCATCCGGTTTGCGGATACCGCGCTGGCGTTCGATACCGATGGCACAGCCGGCCAGGCATACCGCTTGTACCAGGCGGCATTCAACCGCCAACCGGATATTCCCGGCCTGGGCTTCTGGATCGGCTACATGGACAAGGGAATGAGTCTGGCCGAGGTTGCCTCGCATTTCGAAGAGTCTGTGGAATTCATCAACCTGTATGGGGCGAATATTTCGAACGATCAGTTGGTGACTCTGCTATACAAAAACGTGCTGCACCGAGACCCCGAGCCCGCCGGTTTTACTTTCTGGATGAATATTTTGAATACCGGGCAGCAGTCCAGACCGGCGATCCTGACCAGTTTCAGCGAAAGTCCCGAAAACAAGGCGCAGATCATCGGCTCCATTCAGGACGGTATGCAGTACACGTTTTTCAGTTGAGCAGAAAAGATCGCCGACATGTGTGTATGCCGGTGATCTTGTCCGCTGCATGTGCAACTTATTTCGCCGCCGACAATCCACTCGGCTTGATCTTCGCCTCCAGCGCCTTGCCCTTGCGTGCCCGTTTGCCGATATAGTCTGCCAGTGCCGACGCCGACAGCGTCACTTCCGTCGCCTTGCCGCCACGCCCGCTGCCCGACACGATCACGCCTTTCCGACTGATCGGCTGCGCGGCCAGCAGTTTCTCATTCTTCTCCAGCTCTATCAGAATCACGCCGCGTCCGCCGCCGGATAAGGTCTTGACTTCATCCAGGCCGAATACCAGCAGCCGCCCCTTTTCAGACAGGCAGGCAACCGCGCTGGCATCGTCGCCAACCACGCGTGGCGTCAGCGGTTCATCGCTTTCATCGAGCGTCATGAACGCCTTGCCGGCCTTGATGCGGCTGACCATGTCGGCGGCCTTCGCGGTGAAGCCGTAGCCCGCGGTAGATGCCAGCATCAGCAGCGTGTCGGACGGACCGGCGAAGTAGTGCAGCAATCGCGTGCCGGGCGCCAGTTCCACCAGCGTGGTGACAGGCACGCCGTCTCCGCGCGCGCCGGGCAGGGCGGCCACCGCGACCGAATAAATACGGCCGTTGGAACCGAATGCGAGCAAGGTGTCGACCGTGCGGCACTCGAAGGTGCCGTACAGGCCATCGCCCGCCTTGAATGTAAACTGCGCCGGATCGTGGCCATGGCCGGTGCGCGCGCGCACCCAGCCTTTCTGAGAAATCACGACCGTCACCGGCTCGTCGATCACCTTCTGCTCGACACTCGCTTTTTCCGCTTCCTCGATCAGCGTGCGGCGCGCATCGCCGTACTGCTTCGCGTCCGATTCGATTTCCTTGATCACCAGTTTTTTCATCGATGCCGGATTGTCGAGCAGGTCGTGCAGCGTGGTCTTTTCGTTGCGCAGTTCCGCCAGTTCCTGCTGGATCTTGATCGATTCCAGCCGCGCCAACTGGCGCAGGCGGATTTCGAGGATGTCTTCCGCCTGCCGGTCCGACAGCCGGAATGCCTTGATCAGCGCCGGTTTGGGCTCGTCCGATTCGCGGATGATCTTGATCACCTTGTCGATGTTCAGCAGCACCGCCTCGCGGCCTTCCAGGATATGGATGCGGTCGTCGACCTTCTGCAACCTGAATTGCGTGCGGCGCGTGATGGTGGCGAAACGGAAGTCGATCCACTCGCGCAGGATCTGGCCCAGCCCTTTCTGACGCGGACGTCCGTCACCGCCGATCATCACCAGGTTGATCGAGGCACCGCTCTCCAGCGACGTATGCGTGAGCAGGATGTTCATGAACTCGGTGCGGTCCTGGTTCTTCGATTTCGGCTCGAATACCAGACGCACCGGCGCATCC
>DASVLY010000019.1:0-2606 GCA_036384635.1 Noviherbaspirillum sp.
AACACCGGATGCGCAGGCGCCCGATCAGGAGCGGGAGATTCATAACCAATTTCCTCTGCGGCCGGATGCCGTCCCCGATACCGCTTTCCGTTCCTGGCACAACCCGGAAGGTATTGCCCCCACCATGATTGTCGGTCGGCGCGAGTCCCGTCTTGTACCGGCAAAGGACGCGATGTCGCCGGTCGAAGCGCCGGAAAAGATTGCCGGTCTCGTCAATCAGGCTGCCAATGCACATCGGCAGCACTTCGTGCCGATTCCCAAGAGCCACACCACCGGTTTTCTGCAGGAGTTGAACCGCAAGGTGCTGGACGCGAAACAATCCGCCCCACGCGGTGAAAAGCCGCCTGCCGGGTTGCTGCATGCCTTGCTGTTCGGAGCCGGCCTGCAGGATTTCGGCTATGGGCAACGTTCCGACGACGAACTGGACGAAGAGATGATGCGACGCATCGGCGCACTGCTGCGCATATTCGCGCAGGGCTTCATCGATCTGCTGGCCACGCGCGCGATGTTCAAGTCGGAAATGCGCGCTGAAATGACGATCATTTCCCCCAATGAAAATAACAATCCGCTGAAGTTTTCTCCCGATGCAACGGCCGCGCTGAACCATCTGCTCGCTTCGCGCACCATGCCCGGTTTCATGAAGCCCGAAGCCGCCGTGCAGGATGCAGTCAATGATCTCGTCGCACACCAGGCGGGCGTGATGGCGGGCGTGCGTGCGGCGCTTCACGAAGTGTTGCTGCGCCTGAATCCGCAGACACTGGAAAAGCGGCTGGCGGCGCGTTCGGTATTCGGCGCCATGCTGCCGATGGGCCGCAAGGCGAAGTTGTGGGAATTGTTCGAGGAAATATTCGGCGAAGTATCGCAGGAAGCGCAGGACGATTTCGAGACCTTGTTCGGGCGCGAGTTTGTGAAGGCGTATGAAACGCAGATCAGGCGGCTTGAGCCCGGGGGAGGTTAGAGGGTGTTATGAACTGGTTCAGTGGTCGCGTTCGGGCGAGAATCTTAGAATCTGACAGGTGCATCAGTGGAATGTAAAGTCTCTGCATTTTCCCGTGCCGGCGGCCGGGAGCGTAACGAGGATTCCTGCGGCTATCTGCAGGAAAAAGGCATCGTGTGCTGCGTGCTGGCCGACGGCGCGGGCGGACATGGAGGAGGCGATGTCGCTTCGCGCGTTGCCGTCGATGCGGTGCTCAAGGAATTCGCGGCCAGGCCGGAAGCATCGGCCTCCGCGCTGGAGAGTTTGCTGTGCGCCGCCAATGCCGCCGTGCTGAAGCAGCAGGCCGGCCAGCCGGAACTGGCCGACATGCGTTCTACCCTGGTGGTGCTGGTATTCGACCCGGCCTCCCGCACCGCGGTTTGGGGCCATGTCGGCGACAGCCGGCTTTACCTGTTCCGGCACGGAACCACGCTTTACCGCACACGCGATCACAGCCTGGTGCAAAGCATGGTCGATGGCGGCCTGCTCAGCGCCCAGGAGGCGCTCACGCACCCGGAACGCAATGTGCTGATCGCCTCCATCGGCTCCCAGGAATCCTTCCTGCCCAGCGTGGTGGAACGCGCGGTGACGCTCAAGGACGGCGATGCGTTTCTGTTGTGCAGCGACGGCTGCTGGAACCTGCTGGACGATATCGCCATCGAGAATGCACTGATGGAATCGGCCTCGCCCGATGCGTGGCTGAACCGGATGGAAGAACTGGTCGGCGCGCAGGTGAAGGAGGGGTCCGATAACTACTCGGCCATCGGCGTGTGGTGCGGTGAAGTCGAGAATACGACGGTGCAGCGCGAGCGGGGAGGCTCTGCGCTGGCGGCAAGTTGAATTCCTGGTCATGCCTGCGGCCGCCGCAGCAAAGTCCCCCGTCTTGATGTGTAAAAAATTTGCCCGTAAAAATGGAATTACTCCCTTTCCCGTGACACTCATGTTCGTGGACACAAAACCACCATGAGATGTTTCCCTGTCTTTTTTCTGTGGGAAATATCCTTCTCAGAAATTACAGGAGCATTGGAAGTGGGATTCCTAAATCTAAATAACTGCTTTCCACGGGGAAAGGCAGTACCGGGAGAGGCGAAAGTCGGCACAAATGACGATATAAAAAAATCGTTGGGGGAGATCGACAAGAAAGCCAGGCAGTGGGGAACCGGCCTGAAGCGCAATATGCGCAAGGCCGTACAGTCTTTTAACGGAGCGAAACTGAGTGCCAAGGTGCATCCTGTCGATCCTCATGTCATGGCGCAGTCCACAGAGTTTGCTCGTGGCAAGGTCAACGAGCTGAATCAGAAAATGCAGGAAAAGCTGAAGGATTCCCGGGGAGCGCAAAGCCCGCGTGCGCCAGCAGGCGCCAGCACGGGGAGAGCGCGGTTGAACGCGCATGTGGACAGGCAGAGCAAGGCGCCGAACGCTACATCGTCGCAGACCTCGCATGCTTCCAGAAGAGAGGGGAAGAAGCAGTTCAATACGCTTCCGGAAGATTTTGTAGCGCATTTCAACAAAGTGAAAGCAGAAACGGAAGCCGGGACGTTCAAGCCGCAAGCGAAAACACAACCTGAAAGGTATCGGGCGCCCAACAACGTTACTCATCGTCAGCAGTCGTCCAGCTATGAACACCTGC
>DASVLY010000020.1:0-7306 GCA_036384635.1 Noviherbaspirillum sp.
TCGGATGTGCTGGGGGATGTGCGTTAAACAAGCATTTGCGATTTATAACAAGCTGGCGTCCTATATTTCTATAAGGAGATTAATGTACCAGTGCAGTTTTGAACTGAATGGTACATTATCGAAACAACCACGCAGCAAGCGTTTACATCAAATCGGTGAGTCGAGTTAGACGGACAGGAAGCCGAGTTAATCAGATGCTAGCTGTCTGTCTAAATCTGATTAGCGCTACGGAGAATCGTCTCACCTTGACCGGCTTGGAGGTACAGGTACACATTAAAATGAGCGTTGCAATCTCGTTTGGGTTGGACATTTTCATTTCCGTTATTGCAGTAGTTTCGACAACATTGGAGGTAATTATGAAAAACTCATTCGCCGTTTCTTGTTTCATGGCATGTGTTTGGTGCGGAATTGCGTTCCTGCGGAGCCTGGTGGAAATTCCAACCCAAGCGAGAGATCGCGAGCATGAATTTGTGTAGCCTGCCAAGAGTGAACGTGGAAGGTTCGATTCCTTCCCTCCGCACCAATCAACAAAAGGGAGCTTGAGCGTGCTAAACAAACTTTGGAGTGCATGGAAGACTCGTAAAAAATTCGCGTCCTATGCAGAGATGCCAACCGCATTGGTTGCGTTTTTCGCTCTTAGCGGTTTTTTCGTCTCTGGCTTCTACGGCTTTGTTCTGGCCAAAGTGGTTCCAGAGTATTTGGAAGTTGCAAACAAAGCGCCGCTTGATACTTGGGGAATTCAAGGCTGGCTCCTCACTACGATTCTTGGAGCGCTTGGGCTGACAACTTGGTTCTTTGGCTCAATCACAGTGCGCTGCAACACTATTCTCCGTGAAAGATTGTTCAAGTAGCGCGCAGCGTCCGGCGACCTCTACGTTAGCTGCATTCAGCTCGTAGGTTGAGGTGACGAAGGAACTCAACATTGACTCGACTTCAATAATCTCTTTCATCCCTCCGCATCGTTGGGATTCCTTCGTCACCCCAACCCGCCTTTTCTCTCGCCATACGCCATAAACAAAAAGGCGACGCTGTTTGGCGTCGCCTTTTTGTTATCTTCGGAAAAAACTTATTTTTTCCGCGCCGGCGGCAAATCCGTACACACTCCTTCAAACGCTTCCGCCGCCATGCCTATCGTTTCACCGAGCGTCGGGTGCGGGTGAATAGTCTTGCCGATATCGACCGCATCCGCGCCCATCTCGATCGCGAGCGCGATTTCTCCGATCATGTCGCCGGCATGCGTGCCGACGATGCCGCCGCCGACGATGCGGTGGGTCTCCGCATCGAACAGCAGCTTGGTGAAACCTTCCTCGCGGCCATTGGCGGTCGCGCGGCCGCTCGCAGCCCACGGGAACAAGCCCTTCTCCAGCTTGATGCCTTTCGCCTTCGCCTCGTCTTCGGTGATGCCGACCCATGCGACTTCCGGATCGGTGTATGCAACCGACGGGATCACGTGCGCATCGAAGTGCGACTTCTGGCCCGCCGCCGCTTCAGCCGCGACATGCGCCTCATGCACCGCCTTGTGGGCGAGCATCGGCTGGCCGACGAGATCGCCGATTGCGAAAATATGCGGCACATTGGTACGCATCTGCGAATCGACATTGATGAAGCCGCGGTCGGTGACCGCTACGCCCGCCTTGTCGGCGGCAATCTTCTTGCCGTTCGGGCTGCGGCCAACCGCCACCAGCACCATGTCGTACAGTTGCGGCTCCGGCGCCTTGACGGACGGATCGGCGCTTTCGAACGTGACCTTGATCCCTTCTTTCAACGCCTCGACCGCGACAGTCTTGGTCTTGGTCATCACCTTGTCGAAGCGCTTTTCGTTGAACTTCTGCCAGACCTTCACGAGGTCACGGTCGGCCCCCTGCATCAGGCCGTCCATCATCTCGACCACGTCAATACGCGCGCCGAGCGTCGAATACACGGTCGCCATTTCCAGGCCGATGATGCCGCCGCCGATCACCAGCATGCGCTTCGGAACCGCGCGCAGTTCCAGCGCGCCGGTGGAATCGACGATACGCGGATCTTCCGGCACGAACGGCAGTTTCACCACCGACGAGCCGGCGGCGATGATCGCCTGCTTGAACTGCACGGTTTTCTTGCTGCCGTCGGCAGCGGTCACTTCCATGTGGTTCGGGCTGACGAACTGGCCAACGCCCTGCACCACGTTCACCTTGCGCGCCTTGGCCATGCCGGACAGGCCGGTCGTCATTTTTTTGATGACCTTTTCCTTGTATTCGCGCAGCTTGCCGATATCGATCTCCGGCTTGCCGAAGTGAATGCCATGCGCAGCCATTGCGGCAGCCTCGTCGATCACGGCAGCCACATGCAGCAGCGCCTTGGACGGAATGCAGCCGACGTTCAGGCACACGCCGCCCAGCGTCGAATAACGCTCGACCAGCACGGTGGACATACCCAGGTCGGCAGAACGGAACGCGGCAGAGTAGCCGCCGGGCCCCGCGCCCAGCACCAGCATGTCGCATTCGACATCGATCTTGCCAGCGTAGCTGCCGGCAACCGGCGCCGGAGCAGGAGTTGCGGCAACCGGAGCAGCCGGCGCAGTTGCTGCAGGCGCAGGAGCCTGAACCGGAGCGGAAGCAGCCGCACCTTCGGCTGCCTCCACCAGGAGCAGTAACGAGCCTTCGGATACCTTGTCGCCGAGCTTGACCTTCAACTCCTTCACAACGCCCGCATGGCTGGACGGGATCTCCATGCTGGCCTTGTCCGACTCGACCGTCACCAGCGACTGATCGACGCTGATGGTGTCCCCCGGTTTCACCAGCACCTCAATGACCTCGACCTCCTTGAAGTCGCCGATGTCCGGGACTTTTACTTCCTGCAGACTCATAGCTTTAGCTCCGTTCTCAACCTCCTCCCGAGCAGGAGAAGGTTATTGATGTTATTGATGTTATTCACTTCATCGGAAAACTGAATATCCGAAACGGCCCCGATGTACTCTTGTCGAACTCCGCGCCGGCCTGCACGCCGACCTCCGCGATTTCCCTTGCGCTGCGCGCGCCGTCATATACCGCATACATCGCGCCCAGCGCGAAATTGCGCCCGCTGCCGATTCCCCAGAAACGGTCGAAGCTGAACACTTCGCGATACGAATACACGCCGAAGATTCCGTGCGGATTGGCAATCAGCGCGGTGATCTGCGACGACTCGTACGGATCGTCCTCGTCTTCTTTCGTATTGAGGAAATATTTTTCCTTCAGTATTTCGTGCGCTTTTGAAAACGTCTCGAACACTTCATCGCGGCTGCCCAGCCTGCACTCTTCGCCCATCCCGGTCAGCAGCTTGCGCATGACGGGAAAATGCGCGGCGGTGCCGGCCAGCGCCACATACGATTCTCCGATCGGGAAAACCTTTTCATTCACTTCATATGCATGTGACAGGCGGGTATCGCCGAAGGTGACCAGTGAATCGGATGCAATCGCGATTTCGTTGTTTTTTTTGACAACTACGCAAGTGGTCATTGTTGATCTCCGTAAACAAGGAAAGGAAGCACTCAGGCTTGCAATGAAAAGAGATGAATTCTCTCACTTTCCGGCAAGCGCGATGTTCCCTCCCTTATTCCTGGATCACAACAAGGTCTTGCGCATATCGCCCAGCACTTCCGCCAGATAGCCGGAGAAGCGCGCACCCATGGCGCCGTCGATCACGCGGTGGTCGTACGACAGCGACGTCGGCAGCATCAGGCGCGGCGCGAACTGCTTGCCGTCCCACACCGGCTTGATCGCCGATTTCGACAGGCCGAGGATCGCGACTTCCGGCGCATTGATGATCGGCGTAAACGCGGTGCCGCCGATGCCGCCCAGCGAGGAAATGGTGAAGCTCGCACCCTGCATGTCGGCGGGTTTCAATTTACCTTCGCGTGCCTGCGCGGACAACTCGCCCATCTCCCGTGCAATCTGCACAACGCCCTTCTTGTCGACGTCTTTGATCACCGGCACGACCAGTCCGTTCGGTGTGTCGGCGGCAAAGCCGATGTTGTAGTACTGCTTGACGATCAGGTTCTCTCCCTTCTCGTCGAGGGAAGAATTGAAGACCGGGAATTTCTTCAGCGCAGCGACGCTGGCCTTGATCACGAATGCCAGCATGGTCAGCTTGACGCCCGACTTTGCCATCGCCGCATTCGATTCCTTGCGAAATTCCTCCAGTTCGGTCACATCGGCTTCATCAAACTGCGTCACATGCGGGATCATCACCCAGTTGCGATGCAAGTTCGGGCCGCTGATTTTCTTGATCCGCGACAACGGCTGCAATTCAGTCGGACCGAACTTGGAGAAGTCGAGCGACGGCCACGGCAGCAGGTCAAGACCCGCACCACCGCCTGCGCCGCCCTTGGCGACTGGCGCTGCGGCTGCGGAACCACCCGCCATCACCGCCTTCACATAGCTCTGCACATCTTCATGCAGGATGCGGCCTTTCGGACCGGTACCCTTGATACGCACCAGATCGACGCCGAGTTCGCGCGAGAACTTGCGCACCGACGGCGATGCATGCGGCTTGCTGCCCCCGTCTTCTCGCGCTTCCGGAGACACGGCCAGCGTCGGCTTGGATTCGACCAGCGTAAGGGTCGGCGGCGGAGGCGGCGCGGCCGGTGCAGGAGCAGGCGCAGGGGCCGGCGTGGATGCTGCGGCGGCCGGTGCAGGCGTGGCGGCTTCGGCCGTCGCCATTTCCGGTTCGATCATCAACAGCAACGAACCCTCGGCCACCTTGTCGCCGAGCTTGACCTTCAATTCCTTTACCACGCCTGCATGGCTGGACGGGATCTCCATGCTGGCCTTGTCTGATTCCACCGTAATCAGCGACTGATCAACCTTGATGGTGTCACCCGGCTTCACCATCACCTCAATGACTTCAACTTCCTTGAAGTCACCGATATCCGGGACTTTGACTTCCTGCAAACTCATAGCATTAGCTCCATATCCTCCCCTCGCCTTCCGGCAGAGAGGGAATTGTTAGTATTATTCCAGCGAGTTACAGCGTTACCGGATTCGGCTTGTTCGGATTGATGCCGTACTTGGCGATTGCTTCGGCCACCACTGCCGGCTTGATCGCGCCATCTTCCGCCAGCGCCTTCAACGCGGCCACAGTTACGTAATAGCGGTTGACTTCAAAGAATTCGCGCAGCTTCTCGCGACTGTCGGAACGGCCAAAACCGTCGGTGCCAAGCACCTTGTAGTTGCGGCCTTTCGGCATATACGCGCGAATCTGCTCGGCGAACGAGCGCATGTAGTCGCTCGATGCCACGATCGGGCCGGAAGTACCCAGCAGTTGCTGCGTCACATGCGACACGCGCGGCTCCTCGGTCGGATGCAACAGGTTCCAGCGCTCCACATCCTGGCCATCGCGCGCCAGCAGCGTGAACGATGGTGCGGACCAGATGTCGGCGCCGATGCCCCAGTCGTTCTTGAGCAGATCGGCGGCTGCGATCACTTCGCGCAGGATAGTGCCGGAGCCCATCAGTTGCACGCGCTGCTTGGCTTTCTTGTCGCCTTCCTGCAGCAGGTACAGTCCCTTCAGGATGCCCTCTTCCTGCCCCGGCTTCAGGCCCGGATGGCTGTAGTTCTCGTTCATCAGCGTGATGTAATAGAACACATCCTCCTGCTTTTCGACCATGCGTTTCAAGCCGTCATGCATGATGACCGCAACTTCATGTGCGAAGGTCGGGTCGTACGGAATGCAGTTCGGGATCGTCGACGCCAGGATATGGCTGTGGCCGTCCTCATGCTGCAAGCCTTCGCCGTTCAACGTCGTGCGGCCGGCAGTGCCGCCCAAGAGGAAGCCGCGTGCGCGCATGTCGCCCGCCGCCCATGCGAGGTCGCCGACACGCTGCAGACCGAACATGGAATAGAAGATGTAGAACGGGATCATGATGCGGTTGTTGGTCGAGTACGACGTCGCCGCCGCAATCCACGAACTCATCGCCCCCGCTTCATTGATGCCTTCCTGCAGAATCTGGCCAGCCTTGTCTTCGCGGTAGTACATCACCTGATCCTTGTCGACCGGTTCGTACAGTTGCCCCTGCTGATTGAAGATGCCGATCTGACGGAACAGTCCTTCCATACCGAAGGTGCGCGCCTCGTCGACCAGAATGGGCACCACGCGCTTGCCAAGATTGGTATCGCGCAGCAAGGCGGTGATGATGCGCACATACGCCTGCGTAGTCGAAATTTCGCGGCCCTCAGCAGTCGGATCGAGCACTGCCTTGAATGCCGACAATTCCGGCACCGGCAGTTTTTCGTCGGCCTGCACGCGGCGCTGCGGCAGGTAACCGCCCAGCGCCTTGCGGCGCTCGTGCAGGTATTTGATTTCCGGCGCGTCGTCGGACGGTTTGAAGAACGGCACGTCGGCCAACTTATCGTCCGGAATCGGAATCGCGAAACGGTCGCGCATTTCGCGGATCGCCTCGTCGTCGAGCTTCTTGGTCTGGTGCGCGGTATTGCGTGCCTCGCCCGATTTGCCCATGCCGAAGCCTTTAATGGTTTTCACCAGCAGTACGGTCGGCTGACCCTTGTGTTCCTGTGCCTGCTTGAATGCCGCATAAATCTTGTGCGGATCGTGACCGCCGCGGTTCAGGCGCCAGATGTCGTCGTCGGACATCTTGGACACCATTTCCAGCAGCTTCGGATGCTTGCCGAAGAAATGCTTGCGCACGTACGCGCCGTCTTTCGCCTTGTAGTTCTGGTATTCGCCGTCGCAGGTTTCCATCATGACACGCTGCAGAATGCCCTCCTTGTCGCGTGCCAGCAGTTCATCCCAGTAGCTGCCCCAGATTACCTTGATCACGTTCCAGCCGGCGCCGCGGAAATCGGCTTCCAGTTCCTGGATGATCTTGCCGTTGCCTCGCACCGGGCCATCGAGACGTTGCAGGTTACAGTTGACCACCATCACCAGGTTGTCGAGCTGCTCGCGCCCGGCCATGCCGATTGCGCCCATCGATTCCGGCTCGTCCATCTCACCGTCGCCGCAGAACGCCCATACCTTGCGCGGCGCAGTATCGGCGATGCCGCGCGCATGCAGGTATTTCAGAAAGCGCGCCTGATAAATCGCCATCAACGGTCCGAGGCCCATCGACACGGTTGGGAATTGCCAGAAGTTCGGCATCAGTTTCGGGTGCGGGTACGAAGACAAACCCTTGCCATCGACTTCGCGGCGGAAATTGAGCAGTTGTTCTTCGGTGAGGCGCCCTTCGAGGAAGGCGCGGGCATAAATGCCAGGAGATGAGTGGCCCTGAATGTAGAGCAGGTCGCCGCCGTGTTCTTCGGTCGGCGCATGCCAGAAATGGTTGAAGCCGATG
>DASVLY010000021.1:0-3953 GCA_036384635.1 Noviherbaspirillum sp.
GCAGCGGTCGCCGTCGCATACCCTAGCGGCTGCGATTCGTACGCCATGCGGTTGAGCCCAACTGCAAGCGACAACTCCCCCCAGCGGTTGGCCACATACGCGCTCTCCTGATCATTATTGGAACTGCGCTTGATGCCGTAGTCTTTGTACGCCTGATGATAAACCTCGGCGCCGCCGACAGCTTCCAACTGCGACGGGGCGCGGGTTGTGATCGCCACCGTGGTGCCAATCGAATTACCCGGATAAATCGCTGAAAACGGGCCGTACAGCACATCGATGCGCGCCACTTCTTCCGGCGCAACAATGCTCCAGCGCGGCGCGTCGAAGCGGCCGAGGAAATTGGAGATCAGGTAACCGTCTACATAGACGAGGCCGCGCGCCGGCTGCGTGGTACCGAACGAGCGGCCGCCGAGGTTGGAATTGCGGTCGCCGATGAAGCGCTTGCGCACCGTCGTATTCGGTGCGTAATTCAACGCATCCTCGCTGTTGAGATAACTCTGCGCGTTCAGCGCTTCGCGCATGATTGAGAAAGTTGAGGCCGGCAGATTGGGGTCGAGGGGCGAGCGGGTTGCCGTCACGATCACGGGCTCCAGCGATTTTTCGGTTGCGACGCCTTGCGCGAACACGGATGCGGCCAGCGGCGAAGCGATGGAAAAGGCCAGCACGTTGCGCCAGAGCGGAAATGCCTTCTTGTTCGATGTTTGCATGATCTACAGGTCAATAAGTTACCAGGGCGGTCGATCACCGATGTATGGCAACAGGTCACTGGATACAGTTCGTCCATGGAACCATGCGCGACTTCAAGGCAATGCGCTATTGCATTGCATCATTGGGCAACAGGTTTCTTAAAGGAGCGGAGATGAGAGATATCAAGCGTGAGCTGGAGGACCGCGCAAAAACGGAAAGAGCCGGGGCGTTGCGTAGGCCGGATTGGCGACGGGGAAGGCAAGGTCGAAGACAGCGACTGTATGCGCTTGCACTACACTGTGATCAGGAGGCAACGCAAACAATTGTGTCAATGCGCAAACCGGGCAATGCTTCCCTTGACCGGCAGTATCTGCGGTACCGCCGTCGTGGGGGGCAATTTTCTTGATGCCGAAGGCAGTACATACTTCCGCCAGTGTGCTGCCCTTTGATACAGTCGCATACACGAATGCCGGCAGCAAAGCCTGGATCAGCAGCATACAAATCGCCGCCCATGCCTTGCTCTTTAAATAACCGCTTGTCCGGCGCGCCATGAAGTAGTTTTTACAAAGCCTAACGGCCTTGTTGAAAAAATGAATTTGGAAAGCGGAATTATCCGTTATTTTCACTCTGCTTCCACAGTTATCGCGGCTTGAACCCGCTTTCCCGATCGCCACAGATTACACAGCCTCAGGCACGGTTAATGCTGATTGCTATATAGAACCGTAGCTTATTTGCCACATCTTGAAATAAATCGTGTAATCGCAGCAGCTTTTTGCAACGTTTTAGCCAGTAAATGCCACTCAGTAAGGCATCCGGTAATCAAGAGTCTGTATTTTTGGCCGTTGATGCATATATAGGTGTCGTATCTGGCACAACATGAAAGGATCGAGCAGTCGCATTACAACGAACAGTCGGAACTTGTGCTATGTTTCTTATAGACAATTTTGTTCCGTGCAGATAGGGGATTCGAGCAGAATCAGACAGGGATGAAATACCCGCAGAAGGAAAGTAAATTTGAGAAATTTATTTTTCACGGAAAACATCCAAAATTGTCTATGATGCATTGCAGCAACAAATATTTAACTGCAGAATCTGGCGATACCGGTACCACTTGAAAGAGGCCATTATGCTTTACCAATTTCACGAGCTGAACCGTACCTTCCTGAACCCGCTCATTCAATGGGCGGAAGCTTCTGCCAAGCTGTTCACGAACCCGGTCTCGCCCCTTGCACACACACCATTCGCGCAACGTATCGCGGCTGGTTACGAATTAATGTACCGACTCGGCAAGGACTACGAAAAACCCGAGTTTGGTATCAAAACTGTCCCGGTCGAAGGAAAGTCCGTGGGCGTTTTTGAAGAAATCGCGGAACAGAAACCATTCTGCCGCCTGATCCACTTCAAGAAGGATCTGGCCGACAAGAAATTCGCGAACCTGAAGCAGCCGACGGTGCTCCTGGTCGCACCGCTGTCCGGCCACCACTCGACGCTGCTGCGCGATACGGTGCGCAGCTTGCTGTCCCAGCATGACGTATACATCACCGACTGGACCGACGCGCGCATGGTGCCGATGTCGGAAGGCGACTTCCATCTGCATGACTACATCTACTATGTGCAGGACTTTATCCGCCGCCTCGGTCCGGACCTGCATGTGATTTCGGTATGTCAGCCGACCGTGCCGGTGCTGGCCGCGATTTCGCTGATGGCTTCGGCCAACGACCCGAAGCTGCCGAAAACGATGACGATGATGGGCGGCCCGATCGACCCGCGCAAATCGCCGACGCAAGTCAACAACCTCGCAATCAAGAAGCCGTATTCCTGGTTCGAGAACAAGGTGATCTACAGCGTGCCGCCCAACTATCCGGGCTTCGGCCGCAAGGTCTATCCGGGCTTCCTGCAGCATGCGGGATTCATCGCGATGAATCCCGGCCGCCATGCGCAAAGCCATTGGGACTTCTACATGCACCTGCGCGAAGGCGACAACGAGTCGGCGGAAGAGCACCGCAAATTCTATGACGAGTACAACGCCGTGCTCGACATGCCGGCCGAGTACTATCTCGAAACCATCAAGACGGTGTTCCAGGAATTCCGCCTGCCCAAGGGCACCTGGGAAGTCGAAGGCAAGCTGGTGCGCCCGCAGGATATCAAGACGGTAGCGCTGTTGACTGTCGAAGGCGAACTCGACGATATTTCCGGCACCGGCCAAACGCAAGCGGCACATGATCTGTGCTCGGGCATTCCGAAGGCACGCAAACACCATTTCACTGCTGAAAAGTGTGGTCACTACGGTATTTTTTCGGGCCGCCGCTGGCGCGAGATCATCTGCCCGAAGATCGGCGAGTTCATCAAGAGCCACGCCTGATTTAATCCTCCGTTACCGGTTTGCAAAGCCGTTCGCTGCCAAGGCGAACGGCTTTTCTATTTGAAGCATGGAGGATTTACTCGGATAATTCTGTTTTTATTCTGTACATCCTGCTGTGTCCGCACCTACCCCGAAATCCCTCGTCGATCAGATCGAAGACCTGTTGCCGCAAACGCAATGCACGAAATGCGGCTATCCGGCCTGCCGGCCCTATGCGGAAGCGATCGCTCATAGCGAAGCCAACTATAACCAGTGCCTTCCGGGTGGCGCCGAAGGTGTCGCGCGTCTGGCCCGCCTGCTCGGCAAGCCGGTCATTCCGCTTAATCCTGTCAACGGCGTCGAACGCGCTCGCCCGGTCGCGGTTATCGACGAATCGCTTTGCATCGGCTGTACGCTATGCATACAGGCCTGCCCGGTCGACGCGATTGTCGGGGCGGCAAAGCAAATGCATACCGTGTTGCCGCAACTATGCACCGGTTGCGATCTGTGCGTAGTCCCTTGCCCGGTTGATTGCATTGCGATGGTCGAAGCCACGCCGGGCAAAACCGGCTGGGATGCATGGACGCAACAGCAAGCGGACGCGGCGCGCGAGCGCCACAACTTCCGCATGTTTCGGCTGCGGCGCGAAAAGGAGGAAAACGATGCTCGGCTGGCTGCCAAGGCGGTGGCGAAGCTGAAAGCGGTCGAGGCCGAGGCCGAGGCCGCATTGACGCCGGAAGAAAAAGCAGCGCAAGAGCGCAAGAAGGCGATCATTCAGGCAGCGATGGAACGCGCACGTCTGCAGAAAGAAAGGATGGCGGTGCAGCGCGATGCCGATGCCGCCAGCAGCAAGCAGGACAATCAAGTCAAAGATAAGCGATGAACGCCGAAAAACGCCTGGAGATTTTCCGCCGCTTCCGTCAAG
>DASVLY010000022.1:0-5865 GCA_036384635.1 Noviherbaspirillum sp.
TTGCCTTCCTGGATCAGGTCGAGGAACTGCAGGCCGCGATTCACGTATTTTTTCGCAATCGAGATCACCAGGCGCAGGTTGGCTTCCGTCATCTCGCGCTTGGCCTGGCGTGCACGCATTTCGCCGGTCGTCATCTGCTTGTTGATCTTGCGCAGCTCCGCCAGCGGCAGGGCAACGCGCGTCTGCAGATCGATCAGTTTTTGCTGGCACTCCTTCACCGCCGGCGCTTGCCTGCGCAGAGCCGGGGCGTATGCATTTCCGCCGGCGGTTTCTTCTTCCACCCAGTCCAGGTTGGTCTCGTTGCCGGGGAATACACTGATGAAACGCTCACGCGGCATGCCGCACTTGTTGACGGCGATGTCGAGGATTTGCTTTTCGATGCGCCGCACTTGATCCACCTGAGCGCGCAGCGTGTCGCAGAGTTTCCCGACGACCTTGGTGGTGAAGCGCATGCCGAGCAATTCATCGGTGATGGTCTGCTGCGCCTGCTGATACGCGGCGCTGTGGCTGCCCTGTTCTTCACTCGCACGGCGCATGCGCTCGAATTGCTCGGCGATCACCGCGAATTTCTCCAGTGCTTTTTTCTGCAATTGCTGCAGTTGTTCCTCCGACAGGCTCGATGACCCGCCGGCGCCCCCGGCCGCATCGTCGTCTTCGTCCGCCTGATCTTCTTCCGGCTCTTCCTGCTCGGCATCTTCGTTGCCGTCACCGGTGCCGGCTGCGGCCTCATCCGGCACATTCGGGTCGACCAGGCCATCAATCACGTCGTCGATCTTGAGCTCGTCTTTCTTGATCCGCTCTACCTGCGCGAGGATTTCCTCGATCGTCGCCGGGCAGGCCGAGATCGCTTGCATCATGTCCTTGAAGCCGGCTTCGATGCGGCGCGCGATCTCGATCTCGCCTTCGCGGGTCAGCAGCGGCACGGTCGCCATTTCACGCATGTACATGCGCACCGGGTCGGTGGTGCGGCCGAAATCGGAATCAACGCTCGACAGCGCCGTGGCAACCGCTGCTTCGGTCTCGTCGTCGTCGCTGGGGGCTGCGACATTGTCCGACAACAGCAGGGTTTCCTCGTCCGGCGCCTGCTCGTACACCGCAATGCCCATGTCGGTGAAAGTTGCGATCAGGCTGTCGAACGTTTCCTGGCCGGTCGAATCGTCCGGCAGGTGGTCATGGATGTCGGCATGGGTGAGGTAACCGCGTTCCTTGCCGAATTTCACCAGCGCTCTTACCTGCCGGCGCCGCGCTTCGATGTCCGCTTCGCTCATGCCGGCATTGGCCTGCTTGCGGGCGCGCGCTGCCGCTGTCAGTTCGGCACGCTCGACTGCGTTCAACGCGGCTATTTCGTCATGTTCCGACTGAAATTCCGACGGCCGGCGGCCGCGCTTGGCCGGCATCTTCACTGCGGGCAGCGTATAGGAGGAGGTGTCGATCGTCTGCGGCGACGCAACAGGCGCTTCCTGGCTGATTTGCGCAGGCGGCGCGCTCTGGCTGAGATGCTTGCGGACGACCTTCGGGGCTGCGGCAGGCGCTGCCTCAACGGGCGTTGCCGGTGCCGCAGGTGCGGCAGCGACGGGCGTATCGTCCTTGGCTGCTGTCGTTTCAGGCACGGTGGTTCTGGGAACAAGCCGCGAACGCTTGGTCACCACGGTAACCTTGGCCGGTGCTTGCAGAGGGTCGGCAGCCTGTTCCAGCGTGCGGATCGTCGGGGCCGCAGCAGAGCGTGCCGGCTTGGTTGTCAGGGTCAGGGTTTTAACAGGTCGTGTCATTGCTCAAATATCAAATGCGGCGCACTGCCGCGCACATGCAAGCATGCAGCATTCGGCAGCGCAATTCTGTGCGCCAGATCTACTTGCCGGGGGTAAAAACGTTGATCAAAATCGGGGCAAATCTCGATAGCTGCTGCTGGCTTCGACAAGCCCGTGTCGGACTCACACGACCCAAGAGGATCGGCAGAGCCGGGGGTGCGTATTATAGGCGGCTTTGCAAAAATATTCACCAAGCCGCAGCATTGCTTCATTATTTATCATGTCAGGCGATAATGCGTTTTGACCAGCGGCATGCCAAGTCATTTACCGAAAAAGGAAAACATGAGTCATAAACCGTCCCGTACACTGACATTCAAGTGCAGGAAATGTTCGAAGTCCGTGAAGGTATTTCTGCAAAAAGTGTCTGCCTGTTCCCATATCCAACCTTATCAAGGCATCTGCACCTGCGGTGAAGTGATGCGTCATGCAACCGGACAAAAAGAGGCGGTGGAGTCTTACCTTGCTTCGGAGGACGGGAACTGGTCACATCATCATTAACTAAAAACATCATCACTAACTAAATGCATCGTTGCGGCGCGAACAGAGGAAATGACATGAATGACAATGATTTTTCGGAAAAAGACTGGCGCCGCCTGCTCGCGCATCTTGGCGAGAACCCCGACCGTCAGGGATTAAGTGACACGCCGCAGCGTGTCGACCGCGCATGGAAACACTGGACCTCCGGCTACGGCCAGAACCCGGCCGAGATCCTCAAGGTATTTGAAGACGGCGCGGAACAGTACAACGAACTGATCGTGGTGCGCGGCATTCCCGTCTACAGTCATTGCGAACATCATCTTGCGCCGTTCTTCGGTTCGGCGACTATAGGTTACACGCCAAACGGAAGAATTGTCGGTTTGTCCAAACTCACACGGCTGGTCGACTGCTTTTCCAAGCGTCTGCAAGTGCAGGAGCGGTTGACCGTGCAGATCGCCGAGGCGCTGATGACGCATTTGCAACCGTCGTCGGTCGGCGTGGTGATCCGCTGCCGCCATATGTGCATGGAAAGCCGCGGCATCCGCACGCCTGGTGAAGAAACGGTGACTTCCGCGTTGCTGGGCGAAATGCGCACCAATTTCCCGCTCAGAACAGAGTTCCTTGCGTTGGCAAGAGAGAAAGACTGATGCAGTTGCGCTCCTTCTGAACAGCCTGCCGAGTCGCATCAACCGCGCATTTGATGCGACACAGAGCGGCACACGTTTTCTCGTCTTCGATTGCAATATTCACCAGGTTTTTTTTGTCTAAATCATTTGCACTTTTGCTTCACAAGGAGCAACGAGATGAAAAATCCCTGGATCAGGAAAAATCCTTTGTTGAGCATGTGGTTGAGCGGCGCCAATGCGGTAGCCGGCGCGGCGCGCGGCCGTATGCTCGCCGAGAGCCGTCGCCAGATGCAGACAATGATGAACGAGGGAATGAAGCAGGCTGCTGCTTTCTGGAGCGGTGCATTGACCGTTCCGCCGCCGACGAAAAAGAGGAAAAGGAAGGCACGCTAGGAGGATCGCATCATGGAACGCACCGTATCGGACGCTTGAACGGGCGGTCTCAAGGACGGCAGGCTGGAAGCGTGAAGAGAAAAAGGCCGCGCCTTGCGGCACAGCCCTCCAGTCCTGCACGCAAAAATCGTTAGCGGCATTCATGGGTGTTATTGGATCGTCAGCTTTTTCGCTTGCGACGATTCCTTCTGCGGCTGGTTATGGGGGAAGGAGCAACCGGTCGCACTAATAATATGTTTTGAGCGTCTGATTTCCTTGACGGAAGAAAGCAGGCGCAATTAGAATGCGCGAGTTTTCATTTTATGGAGCCCCTTTCATGGGCACTTGTTCGAGTGGTAGTTGTTGCCGGATTTTTTCCGGTTCTGCCCCGGCAAGATAACGCAGGATTTTCTTCTTCCTGCCGTCATCGCGCCACCGGCGGATGACGGTATCCCGATATTTCGGTTGACGCCGAAATATTCTGAATTCCACAAACAATCTATTGAAGTCGATGTTGCCGCTTGCAGCGGCATAAGCCTTTGTTGCCATGTCCGTGCCGCGGTTGTTCATTTCGTGCGGCACTGTTTTACCTGGCGCCGGAGGTTGCAAGCAAGTGCTGATGATGGGCCTGTTGGTTAACCCGCGGCAGAGGTACCGATGTTCATAATCAAGGCAACGCAAGCAGCCGGATTGGCGCTGGCTTGCGCGATCACACTGCCGGCGGCTTTTGCACAAGAGCTGCGGGAAGAATCCTGGAACGCCAAATTCCAGACGACTTATGTATGGCAAACCAAGCCGGCGTTTTCGGCGGCCTATTCCGGCAGCAACAGCCTGCGGCCGGAACATGAAAAGAGCTACTCGTTCAGCGCGACCGCGGCATTGGGCTGGCGTCCGTGGCAGGGCGGGGAATTGTATTTCGATCCGGAAGTCGTGCAAGGCGTCCCCCTGTCCGGCCTGACCGGTCTGGGCGGGATGACCAACGGTGAGCAGCAGAAAACCAGCGGACCCAATCCGACCCTGTACCGTGCGCGGCTATTCCTGCGCCAGAGCTGGGGGCTGGGCGGGGAGAAGGAGGCGCTGGAATCGGATGCGAACCAGTTGGCCGGCATGGTCGATAAGCGGCGCATTGTCGTTACCGCCGGTAATCTGGCCGTCATCGATTTGTTCGACAATAGCGCGTTTGCGCACGACCCCCGCACGCAGTTCCTGAACTGGGCGCTGATGGCGCATGGCGCATATGATTTTGCGGCCGATGCCCGCGGTTATACCTGGGGGGCGGCAGTCGAATATTTTTACGATGACTGGACGATCCGCGCAGGGCGCTTCATACAGCCGGAGGAGCCCAACGGGCTGCCGCTGGACCGACGCATCTTTACGCATTACGGCGACCAGATGGAGCTGGAACACGCGCACACGATGAGCGCCCAGCCGGGCAAACTACGGCTGCTGGCATTCCGCAACAAAGCCATCATGGGAGCCTTTCGCGATGCACTCGCTGATGCGCCAAACAACGGCGGCATTCCCGACGTGACGCGGGTGCGCAAGGAAAGCGTGAAATACGGCTTCGGCATCAGCGCCGAACAAAATCTCTCTCCCGATCTCGGCGTCTTCGCGCGCGCGAGCTGGAATGACGGCGCGACCGAAACCTATGCCTTTACCGAAATCGAGCGTTCCGTTTCCGCCGGCGGTGCGTTGAAAGGCCGCCGCTGGAAGCGCGAGAACGATACGCTCGGCTTCGCACTGGCGCGCAACGGCCTGTCGCATGCGCATCGGGATTATCTGGCGGCCGGCGGCCGTGGCGCATTCATCGGCGACGGCCGTTTGAACTACCGGCCGGAGACGATCGCGGAAGCGTACTACAGCGCCGCCATGACCCGGCAGGCATGGGTAACATTCGATCTGCAGCACATCGTCAATCCCGCCTATAACGCCGATCGCGGTCCGGTGACGGTCGCGTCGATCCGGCTGCACGCGCAATACTAGAGGGTGTTATGTTTGATCTGTTCGATCCGCAATCCACGGGCCGCCAATGGCTGGCCTCGCGGCCCAACCGCTGGGACTGGGCGCTGCTGCCGCTGGTGCTGGCGGTGTTCGCCGCGCTCGCGTTCGGCGCCATGCAGATGAGCCGGCCGTTCACGGTCGGCCAGCCGACCGAGATCGTGCTCGACCCCCTCTATCTGCCGTATTACCTGCTGCGCACGATCTTGCGCATGTTCTCGGCGATGGGCGTGTCGCTCCTGTTCTCCTTCGCGTTCGCGGCGGTGGCCGCCAAGTATCGCGCCGCCGAGAAGGTGATGATCCCTATCCTCGACATCCTGCAGTCGGTGCCCATCCTCGGCTTCCAGGCGATTGCAATCGCCCCCTTCATCGCGCTGTTTCCGGGCAATCTGCTTGGCGTTGAATGCGCGGCGATTTTCGCGATCTTCACTTCGCAGGCATGGAACATGACCTTCAGCCTGTACGAATCGATGCGCACCGTGCCCATCGAGCTGCATGAAGCCGCGTGCGTGTTTCGCCTGTCGGGCTGGCAGCGATTCTGGCGCCTGGAGCTGCCGTTCGCCATGCCCGGCCTGCTGTGGAAC
>DASVLY010000023.1:0-7965 GCA_036384635.1 Noviherbaspirillum sp.
AGTTCGAATATGTTATTATTAATCAAGAGTTTGCGACTGCTTTGTCGGAATTGACTGCAATCATCAAAGCATCCCGTTGCCGCTTTGCTCAACAAGCGGCACGCAACGTTCCCCTGTTCGCCCAACTGGGCATTCATGCAAATATTTGCTGATACCGCATTTTCCAGGAGTAAGTATGGCCCGCATCACCATCGAAGATTGTCTCAAACAAGTTCCGAACCGCTTCCAGCTCACGCTGGCGGCAACATACCGCGCGCGTCAACTGCTGCAAGGTCATACGCCGAAAGTGGAAGCGAAGGATAAACCGACAGTGGTCGCGCTGCGTGAAATCGCAGCCGGCAAAGTCGGTCTGGAAATGCTGAAAAAAGTCCCGAGCTAGTGCCCACACCGCCATGCAACTGATATTCTTATCGTATGAACCTGACTCCCGCAGATTCAACACTATCAGTTGCACCGATTAACCGGGCGACCTCCGATCGCCCGACCTCCAGAAATACCGACACCTCCGCCCAGCCCGATCCGAATGGCCACAACGCCTGCGTCGCATCGGTCACCCTGCTGAACAACAAGCTCGCCGAATACCTGACGCCTTCCGAAATGAAGAAGGTCAAGGAAGCCTATCGCTTCTCGGACGAGATGCATCTCGGCCAAATCCGCAAGTCAGGCGAACCCTATATTTCACACCCGATCGCGGTCGCCGAAATCTGTGCCGACTGGAAGCTTGATGCGCAGGCGATCATGGCCGCGCTCCTGCACGACGTGATGGAAGATCAGGATGTCAAGAAGGAGGAATTGATCGAGCGCTTCGGTGCGCCGGTAGCGACCCTGGTCGACGGCCTGTCGAAACTGGACAAGATCGAATTTCAGAGCCAGATCGAGGCACAAGCCGAAAACTTCCGCAAGATGCTGCTGGCGATGGCGCGCGATGTACGCGTGATTCTCGTCAAGCTGGCCGACCGGCTGCACAACATGCGCACGCTCGGCTTCATGTCGCCGGAGAAGAAACGCCGCATCGCACGCGAGACGATGGAAGTGTATGTGCCGATTGCGCACCGCCTCGGCCTGAACAACATCTATCGCGAGCTGCAAGACCTGTCGTTCGCGCACCTGTACCCGGTGCGTTACAAGACGCTGTCCAAAGCGGTGAAAGCCGCACGCGGCAACCGCCGCGAAGTGGTCAGCAAGATCCTCGAATCGGTGAAAACCACGCTGGCTGCCACCGGCATCCAGGCCCATGTATACGGTCGCGAAAAAACGCTATACGGCATCTATCGCAAGATGCGTAACAAACACTTGTCGTTCTCACAAGTGCTGGATGTGTACGGATTTCGCATCGTAGTGGACAGCTTCGCGAACTGCTATGTCGCTTTGGGTACGCTGCATGCGCTGTACAAGCCGATGCCCGGCAAGTTCAAGGATTACATCGCGATCCCGAAGATGAACGGCTACCAGTCGCTGCATACGACGCTGATCGGCCCGTATGGTACTCCGGTCGAATTCCAGATCCGCACCCAGGAAATGCACCGCGTGGCCGAAGCGGGCGTGGCCGCGCACTGGCTGTACAAGGACGAGGAAGCGGGCTTGACCGACCTGCAGCAGCGTACCCACGCCTGGCTGCAGTCACTGCTCGACATCCAGAAACAGACCGGCGATTCGGCCGAATTCCTCGAACATGTAAAGGTCGACCTGTTCCCGGATTCGGTCTACGTATTCACGCCGAAATCGAAGATCATCGCGCTGCCGCGCGGTGCAACCGTACTCGATTTCGCCTACACCATCCATACCGACATCGGCGACCAGGCAATCGCGGCAAAGATCAACCACGAGCCGGCTGCGCTGCGCACCGAACTGCGCAACGGCGACATCGTCGAAATCACCACTGCGCCGTCGTCGCGCCCGAGCCCGAACTGGCTGACGTTCGTCCGCACCGGCAAAGCGCGTTCAGCGATCCGGCATCACCTGCGCACTGTGAACCTGTCAGAATCGACTGAGCTGGGCAAACGCCTCCTGACGCAGGCACTGACCGCCCTGAATCTGCCTTCCGCACTGTCTGACTCACTGGTAGAAAAGTTGCTCAACGAATCCAGCGCGAAGTCACTGGACGAACTGTATGCCGACATCGGCGTCGGCAAACGGATGGCGACACTGGTGGCACGTCATATCCGGGGGCTGATCGAAAGCGAATCCGGCATATCGCTGCCCGATGTGGATACCGATCCGTCCGGCAAACTGGATCCAGTCGCCATCTATGGCAATGAAGGCGCATCGGTCCAGCTCGCCCCTTGCTGCCAGCCGATTCCAGGCGATACCCTTATCGGCCAGTTGAAACGCGACCAGGGCATAAGCGTGCACGCAACCGACTGCGACTTCGCCAAGCGCCAGCGTCTGAAGGAGCCGGATCGCTGGATCGAACTGATCTGGGGTTCCGAACTCACCCGCCGCTTCGACAGCCGCATCAAGGTGCTGGTGCGTAACGAGAAAGGTGTGCTGGCGCGGGTCGCAGCCGAAATCGGGGAATCGGATGCGCACATCACCTATGTCGGCATGGATGATGACAAGGAGCATCTGATGAAGCAGTTGCGCTTCACCGTACAGGTGGAAGACCGCGTGCATCTGGCGCGCGTGATGCGCAATGTGCGGCGCATTCCGGGCGTAGCACGCATCTTGCGCGAACGTTAGGCAGGTAAAGCAGCCGGCTTCTCCACCGGCACATTCCATCCTACGCGCCATGTATGTTCTTGTGCATCCTGCGCAGGCCGAGCCACACGGCAATCGCAATGACAGGAACCAGACCACCGGTCAGCATATCGGGATTGACCGGCAAGCCGATTGCCTTGAGCGCCTTGCCCCCATAACCGAACAAGCCCACCATGTAATACGAAATCGCCGCCACAGACAGGCCTTCAACCGCCTGCTGCAAACGCAATTGCTGCGCAGCACGCATATTCATTGATTGCAGGATCTGCCGGTTCTGCCGCTCCTGTACGATACCGACGCGCGTACGCAGCAAGTCGTTGGTATGCGCAATCCGCTCCGCCAGCACTTCCTGACGCCGCGCAATCGACACGCAGGTATTCATTGCCGGGGTCAGGCGACGATCCATGAATTCGCCGACTGTCGGAAAGCCTTCAATACGCGTCTCGCGCAGTTCTTCGATGCGGGCATTGACCAAACTGAAGTATGCCTGCGACGCTGAAAAGCGGTAACTGTTGTCCAAGGCCAGTTTTTCGATGCGCGCTGCCAGTCCTGTAATATCGCTTAGTAATGTCTGTTCGCGGTCGGTATCGGCTGGCGATGCGGTTGCATGGGCAATCGCATCATCGGTATCGACCATTGCCGCCGTCAGCATCGCCAGTTCACCTTCGATCAAGTTCAACACCGGCGTCGCCTGCTGCGCATGTGGCAACCCAAGCAAGGCCATCATGCGATAGGTTTCGATTTCCAGCACGCGCTGCACCAGGCGTCCGGCCTGCTGCTCATGCAGAGCCACGTCCCGCACCACGAAGCGGCTGAAACCATCGGACTGGATCAGGAAATCGGTCCACAGTTCGCCGCCTTGCAGCACTCGGCTGCCGACCAGGTTGTTGCCTTCGAAAACGCGGCGCAAGCCGGCTGCGAACTCGTTACTCGGTCCGTGTGTCTTGTCGAGCACCACATGGGCGGCAACCATGATCTTGCCTTGCAGGCTCAACAGCCACTCCTGCGGCAGATGAAACAGCGGCACCTCTCCGAACGCATCCGCCAGCGGCAATTCCTTATCGTGGCGCTGCGCAAAGGTGTAGGTCGCGAACTCGGTATGCCCCTCCCATTTCAAGCGAAAGCGGCCAAAGTCATGGAAAAAATATTTGGCATCCGGCACTGGCGGCATGACCCCGAAATGCGCGCACAAAGCCGAAAGTACCGCATGCTGAACTTCGCTATTGCTACCGGAGATTCCTGCATCGCCGGATACATATACCGCCAGATGCGTCAGACTCTCCGGCGCATCGAGGCGCAAGAACGGACGCGAATGCACTTCGGCGGCCAAGGGCACACGCAAAGCATGGTTCAGGCTCGGATAGACCATCGACATAGATGACAAGCGTGTGTTTTCAGAAAGTTGTTTCACTCAGCAAATTTTGTACCATATTTGTGACGGAGTGTTGACATAGCGCTTATATGAACCATGCGCATAAAAGCGTCTGCCATGCCTATTATCGGGACCGATCAAAATGAAGCTGAAGTGTATTAGGACGCCGGATAGCTGACTTCGAGAATTGTCAGTTCATCGATGCCGGACGGCGTCTTCAGCGTCACGGAATCGCCTTCGCGTGCCTTGGTCAGAGCGCGCGCAACCGGGGAAATCCAGCTGATCTTGCCATTCAAGGGATCGAGCTCGTCGATGCCGACGATTGTGACGGTATGTTCCTCACCAGCCTGGTTTTCGTAGGTGACGGTGGCGCCGAAAAAGATCTGGTCACTGCCGTGATGCACGCTCGGATTGACCACTTCCGCCATATCCAGTCGCTTGGTCAGAAACCGGATGCGGCGGTCGATCTCGCGCAGACGGCGTTTGCCGTAAATATAGTCGCCGTTTTCGGAACGATCGCCATTCGACGCTGCCCACGACACCACCTTCACCACTTCCGGCCGCTCAACATCAATCAAGTGCAGCAGTTCCTCCTTCATGCGCTGATGTCCCTGCGGCGTCATGTAGTTTTTCGTGCCGACAGGGATGGCGGGCATGCCGGAATCCAGATCGTCTTCGTCGTCGCTTTCTTTTACAAATGCCTTGTTCATATGCCCTATTGTAGTGCCAACGCCGCAGCTAACCTGTTTGATGCGAAATGCTGTTACTCCATTTGAATGCTTCCAGTTGCAGCGCATAAAAGTCATCGCTCGACAAACGCAATTTCTTCAGAAGCGGCGCAATCGGCGAACCTGCCCCCTTGATTTGCTCGACCGACTCAACCAGTTTCAACATATCGCCATAGAATCCGCGTCGCCACAGCAGCGCATCACGTACCTCACCCGCGACTGAAATCTGCTCCAGGATTTTATCCATCGGCATTCCAAACAACGCATCCATCAGCGACATGGTGCCGACAGTGAAAGCGACGTCGGCAATATTCCGGTCATCAGGGCGTATCTTTTGAGCAATTAATTCAAGCAGCCTGCCGCGCGTTGTTGCTAACACCAGCAGCGGCGAAGCAGACGCCTGTCCCGTCTTGCGCGGTTCTGCATACAACAGAATCTGCAGCCATCGATTGAACTGACGCTTTCCCAGCACCGCCAATGCCTGCCCGACCGAATCGATGCGCTGTACTATCCCGGATACCGGCGCATTTACCAAGCGCAGCAATGGCAGCGCAAGCGATGCATCCTGCTTGATGCTGCGTTCGATATCGGCACTGTCGGCATTCGCCGCGAGTTGCGCGATCAGGCGCACGATGGTGACCTGTGACGGCGACAGTTTTTTCCCTGTCAGAACGAACGGCCGCGCAAAGTAATAGCCTTGGAAATAATCGAAACCGAGATCAAGGCAGCGCTGGAACTGTGCAAGGTTTTCCACTTTCTCCGCCAGCAGGCTTTTGCCCATCGCGCTAAAGTGCCGGCTCAGGCTGCACAGTTCACTTTCCTGCATCACGCTGATATCGAGTTTGACGAACTTGACCAAAGACAAGAGCTTTTGCACATTGCCCGACTCGGCCACCACGTCATCGAGCGCGAAGGTATAGCCTGCCTGTGCCAGTTGTGCGACGCACGCAACGGTTTCATCCGTCACCTCGACTGTTTCCAGAACCTCCAGCACCACCTTTTCCTTAGGCAAGAACTGGATGAAATCGCTCATCAGCACCTCGGCGTCGACGTTGACAAAACCAAGTGCATCGCCGATCACATTTTCCAGCCCCAGTTCGGAAGCATGGGCGATAACCGACGCGGTCGCCAATACGTCATTGGTCACATTCGCCGGCCCCTCGGCGGCCGTGCGAAAAAGCAACTCATAAGCGACGAGATCCTGTTTGCGATTCAGGATCGGTTGCCTTGCGAGGAAGAATTCCTTGACGCGATGTGTTGTGACAGCGGGGATATCTGGAGCGACGTGGATGGCTAAGTCATTCATTTTTGCTATGCAATTTCTATTGCTCATGCGCCCCTGCTCCCCGGACTGGATACTTCGGTTACAGGCCTGCCGATCATATCAAAAGGCAAATTGATTTAACCGTGTTGACACAAACAGTCATGCAATTTACATACCTCATACGAAGTGCCCCGGATCACACGCGGCGCGTACCGGTGTGTGGCGCAACAGGCGCTCCGGTTTCCAAAGTAAAACCTGCCTGCGCATCCTGCCCGAGCGCAGCCGCCAGATATGGCATCAGTTCACGCAGCATTGCCTCCAGCGTCCATGGCGGATTGATGATGAACATGCCGCTGCTGCGCAGGCCGAACCCATCGGGCGACGGCGAACTCACGGTCAGCGTCACATCCAGCCAGCCATTGCCCGGCAAACGCCTGAGCTTGTCAGGCAACTGGCGCGCTTCCATGCGTTGCAGCACCGGATACCATACCGCATAGGTGCCAGTGGCAAAACGCTTCAATGCATCGGCCAGCGTGTCCTTCACCTTGCGATAGTCATCCTTCACTTCGTAAGGCGGATCGATCAGCACCAGGCCGCGGCGCGACGGCGGCGGCAGCAGCGATTTCAGACCGAGAAAACCATCGCTCTTCTGGATCATCACCCGCTTGCCGCGTGCGCTGACGCGCTGGCCTTGCGCGGCTGCATGCGCTTCAAGCTTTCTGAAGTTTTCTTCGAGCAACTTACCATCGCTTGGATGCAGCTCGAACAGCCGCATCCGGTCCTGCTCGCGCAACACTTTCTCGGCACAGTATGGAGAACCAGGGTAATAACGCATTTTTCCAGTGGGGTTCATATCCTTCACCAGCTGCACATAATCGGCGAGCGCCGGCGGCAAATCCTTGCGATCCCACAACTTGGCGATACCGGTTTCATATTCCGCACTTTTCGCCGCATAACCGGTATCGAGCGCGTAGACGCCTGCGCCGGAATGGGTATCGATGTACATGTACGGCGTATCCTTCTGACCAAAGTAGCGCAGCAACTGGATGAGCACGGTGTGTTTGAGCACATCGGCGTGATTGCCTGCATGGAAGGCGTGGCGGTAACTCAGCATAAGGTGTATCGAGAAAGGTGCGAAGAGAGGCGCCATTGTAACAATCTGCCCCCTTGGCCAGAAAACAAAGTTTCAGTGAAGGCCAACTTGCACAGCAAATTAGGGCGTGGCCGAAACCAAAATAAAAAACCGCACCCGAAGATGCGGTTTTCATGGAACCGATAAAGATCAGTGGAACTGTTCTTCTTCGGTCGAGCCAGTCAGCGCCTTCACGGAAGACGAACCGCCCTGAATCACGGTAGTCACTTCGTCGAAGTAACCTGCGCCCACTTCCTGCTGATGCGACACAAAGGTATAGCCCTTTTCGCGAGCCGCGAATTCCGGCTCCTGCACCATGTTCACATAGTGCTTCATGCCTTCACCGCGCGCATAAGCGTGCGCGAACTGGAAGGTGTTGAACCAGTTGATGTGGATGCCGGCCAGCGTGATGAACTGATACTTGTAGCCCAGTGCCGACAGCTCGTCCTGAAACTTGGCGATGGTGCGGTCGTCCAGGTTTTTCTTCCAGTTGAAGGACGGCGAGCAGTTGTATGACAGCAGCTTGCCCGGGCACTTGGCGTGCACGGCTTGCGCGAATTCACGGGCAAAGCCGAGGTCCGGCGTACCGGTTTCGCACCACACCAGGTCGGCGTAAGGAGCGTATGCCACGCCGCGGCTGATTGCCTGCTCCAGACCGTTCTTGACGCGGTAGAAGCCTTCCTGGGTGCGCTCGCCGGTCAGGAACGGCTTGTCGTTCGCATCGTGGTCGGAAGTGATCAGGTTGGTTGCTTCAGCATCGGTACGAGCCAGC
>DASVLY010000024.1:0-4555 GCA_036384635.1 Noviherbaspirillum sp.
GCGACGCAGCAGGAAGAGGGGTTGCTTTGCGTGAACGCGCAAACCAGACCGCCAAGGACGGGAAGATGAGGATGCCTAAGAAAGAAGCGATTACGAACACCCAGTCGACGTTGGTGTGACCTTGAGCTTTGCCGAAGGTCGACAGGTCGCCAAGGAAGGCGGCTGCAAACGACGCTAAATATATCCATGGCCAGAGTCGCTTCATTGCGTTGCCTAACGCTTGAGTTAAGCGGCGGCGAAGCCGTCCGCCTTGAACGAATGGTTAGGTGCCACGAGCTGGCGCCTCTTGCCCCCAAATTACACCCTTTGCACTTACCGAGAGACCAGCAACTCGCCGCAGCTCCTGCCAGGGTTGAGTGGAGGTCTCGTACTCGATGATCTCGTAGCTACGCCCGCAGGTTTGCCAGCTCTTGCATGGAGCAACGTTGGGCTCGTGATCCCAAGGGATCGTTGCTAAGTGGCGCAAAGCGCCCCATGCATTGTCTAAAGACTCATGCTCGCTGACTTGCTCAGCGTGGCTCTCGTCCTCGATTACGAAACACTTTGGCATGGCACCTAACGCTGGAGTTAAGCGGCGGCGTAGCCGTCCGCCTTGAACGAATTGTTAGAGGGCACCCTGCATATCTTGCGAACAACAGGCTGTAATTGTCCTGCTCGCTTGATTCTGAAAGACCACCATCCAGGACGGAAGTGGTCCCGTTTCGGGATCGGGGATTAGAGCGCAAAGCGATGGCACCAGTTGCTTAAAGTAAGTTTGTTCCACTGAAGATGCCGATTGATCTGCAACATTCACTACGAACAGAACAGTTGTAGCGGCGTCCTGATACTCCCAATACAAAGCCAGAGGCATTGGCTCTAGCGCAGAAAGAATCTGTAGCGCTGAATCTACGCTCTGCTGCGGAATCTGCGCCATACTCCCCGTGCCCTCTAACGCTGGAGTTAAGCGGCGGCGAAGCCGTCCGCCTTGAACGAATTGTTAGCGCAGCCTTGGAGTTACGCCAGCGCCAGTGTAGCCATGAAAACCAAGGCCAGAATTGCTGTGATTGCCAAGGAGTGCTTGATGAAGATGTTGTACCACCGCGAGCTTTCCTGTGGCGTCAGAAGCCGTAGATATTTTGGCACGTAGTTCAGTGGCCTAAAGTTGAAAAACGCGTCGCTCCTAACTTTGCCACCGGCATCATTTACCCGCAAAAGGACGACGCAGAAGTACAGGACGTTGAACAGTACGATGTCAGCGGCCAGAGCAATCCAACTGCATGTAAGTAGTGTCGACATGAGCGCTAACGCTGGAGTTAAGCGGCGGCGTAGCCGTCCGCCTTGAACGAGATGTTAGACAACAATGCGTGCGACTAGCCGTGATGCCACCATGTTGCGAACCTATTAGTGATGTACCAAATTAGCCCAACCACGATTGCAAGTACGCCGAATGTGGCCTCGCCGCCAGACCCACCAGTAAAAATTACGACGACCCCAACGATGATTAGCAGCACGGAAAGTAGCTGGTGCAGCTTGTACCGCTTTGACGTCTGCTCAATCGTTTGCACTTTGCCACCATGCGCTTGAGTGGTGCCTCCGCCAGCGATTGGGTAACCGCACTTTATACATGTGTCGGCGCTGCTGGATACCTGAGAGCCGCAGTCTGGACATTGAATGAGTGCCATGATCTTCCCCTTGTTTCGTCTAACGCCTGAGTTAAGCGGCGGCGTAGCCGTCCGCCTTGAACGAAATGTTAGGCGCCCTTGCCAGCCAAAGCATGAGCGCCCTTGGTAACTTGCTGCACGCCGAAAAGTACGAGGGCTGCGCCGAAGAGAAGGCCTACGGCAAAGAGCGCCGCTTTTGACCAGAACTGAGGAGACTCAGGCTCGTTGCCGAAGACGAAGCTGATGCATAGGAAGACCGGCATAAGGCTGCCGATGAAAAGATTGATGCATGCAGCAAGTGCCCAAGCCGTCTCCTTTGCTGAGCTCCAAGAGGCTTGGTTGAACTTGCGGATGGCTTGAAGATAGAAGCCGGAAGAGATGGAGAGCCCACTGACATAGCCGGCCCCAAACGCAACAAATATCTCGACTAGTTTCATGGGTGCCTAACGCTTAGTAGACCCAAAAAGTGGGATGTTGCCCCAAGTATGCAGTCCTGCTCCCTACCGCTCAAGCGGCGAATTCCTGCAGCAGATCATGTGCTTGCACTGCAGCGTCGTCGCGGGTGTGGGAGCAGGCTGCCGGTGTTATCCGACACTTTTGAGGGCGTATGAGTTACGCAGGCGAAAGTGAGGGTGTAACAGGAATGAAAACCCCGCGGCTGCCGGATCAGATGCAGGCGCGTCGGGGATATGGTGTTGGGCTCACATTCCCGAGACGGCAAAACGAACCAGCCCCGCCTCGGTCCCGCTATGCCCCCTGATTCCAAGCCACCTGATTGCGCCCCAGGCGCTTGGCCTGATACAGCGCGGCATCGGCGGCACTGACCAAATGCTCGAAGTTCGCGCCGGTGGCGGCTACCCCGCCGACGCTGGTGGTGATGTTGATGCTGCGGCCGTCGAAAACCGCCGGCTTTGCCGCCACGGCGGTACGCATGCTTTCGGCCAGCGCGCCGACTTGTACGGGCTCGATCGCGGGCAGCACCAGCACGAACTCCTCGCCGCCGTAGCGCGCGAACAAGGTATCGCGCGCCAGGCCCATGCCGCGGATCACCTCGACAAAATGGCTGAGCACTGCATCGCCCGCGGCATGGCCCCAGCTGTCGTTGATCGTCTTGAAATTGTCCAGGTCGAACATCAGCACGCTGCAGGCTTGCCCACGCGCGCGACAGGTATCGACCAGGCGAGTGCCCGCCTCGATCAGTGCACTGCGATTGAGCAGGCCGGTGAGCCCGTCGGTGCGCGCCAGCCGGCGCAGGTCCAGGGTCAGCCGCTCGGCCAGCATCAGGGTGAACCCGGTGCTCAGCAGGAACGAGGACAGGATGCCGAACAGGTAATTCCAGGTGGTAAGCAGCTCGTCGAGCCGCGAGTGCGCGAGCAGTTGCGGAAACAGCACGACCACCGAGCGCAGCAGGTAGAAGATCGCGTCGATGATGAAAATCAGCGCGGTGAAACTGCAGGTGTTGCGCATGTCCCGCGGCGAGCGCCACAGCAGCACCCAGACCATCCACACGTCCCAGAACACGCTGTAGGCGCCGAACATCAGCGCCGATGCCGTCTGCGACGGCGGCAACAGGTAGATATGGATCTGATTGGCGACAAACAACCCGACGACCGCCATGGGCCAGCGCCAGCGCAGCGGATAGCGCAGGTGGATGGCGATACCCATCAGCATCAGCGCATTGGCCAGCGCGATCAGGCCGCCGCCCACGACCGTCGAAAGCAGGCTGCCGTTTTCGTTGAGGCCTTGGGCGAGCGCAGCGATGGTCACCACCCAGAACGCGCTGGCCCAGATGCGCAGCGCCGGCAGGCCGCGCAGCACCAGTCCGAGCAAGGTGAAACTTATCGAGATGGCGATGCCGATGGCTGCGCCGATAACGCCGAGCGTAAAAAGGTCGAAATGCATGCCCATTCCCGTATGCAGACCCGAAAGCCAGGGTCAACGTGCCGCTTCCCGCATGCGCACGCGGGACTTTCGGGCTGACACGGCCTTCAAGGTAGCACGGCTTGCGGGGCAAGCTCGGCCAGTCGCATCCCCCCCACGCGGCAGCCGGCGTGGCCTGGGGGAAGAGGTTCAGGTGCCGACACGACATGCCGCTCGCGGGACTGTCGCCTTTTTACAATCATCGTCACTCTCGCCATGCTTCCCTTGTCGACACCGCGCAGGAGCTTCCCACGAAAGCCACGACCTCGCTGTTGTCCGCACTCGCCCTGCCCGCCTTCGCGGCGAGCGTACCGCTCGCCGCGCCCGCACAAACTTCCACGGAGCCCGCCACCATGCATGCCACCGGCCATTTCGACGTCACGGTCACCCCGCAGACCCCCGACAATCCCCAGGCCCGGGCTTCCGGCCTCGGGCGGCTGTCGCTGGACAAACAGTTCCACGGCGACCTCGACGCGGCGAGCCAGGGCGAGATGCTCGCCGCGGGCGACGGCACGACATCCGGTGCCTACGTGGCGCTGGAGAAAGTCAGCGGCAAGCTGCACGGCCGCAGCGGCACGTTCGTGCTGGTGCACCGCGCCTTGATGGTCGACGGCACGCCGCAGGAATGGACCGTGGCGGTGGTGCCCGGTTCCGGCACCGGCGAACTGGCCGGCCTCGGCGGCGCGATGACGATCGCCATCGCCGGCGGCAAGCACGGCTACGATCTCGATTACACCCTGCCCGCGCGCTGAGCGGCCTGAGCTGCCGCCCCATGAAATCCCGGGAAGCATCGCCATGAGCCCGCGCACGGAAGTATCCGGCAGCGCCACGGCGCGGACGCTTCCCGTGCTGCGCCGGATTCCGCCGGGCATCTGGGCGCTCGGCCTGGTCTCGATGCTGATGGACGTCTCCTCGGAGATGATCCACGCGCTGCTGCCGGTGTACCTGGTCAGCGTGCTCGGCGTCTCGGCGCTCGCCGTCGGCTTCATCGAAGG
>DASVLY010000025.1:0-2739 GCA_036384635.1 Noviherbaspirillum sp.
CGCCGTAATAGCGCTTGCCCGGATAACCTTCGGCATACTTGTTGGTGAGCTGGGAACCCTGCGCTTCCATCACAGCCGGCGACGTGTAGTTTTCTGACGCAATGAGCTCGATATGGTCTTGCTGGCGCTGGTTTTCCTGCTGGATGGCGGACCAAAGTTCCGGATCGACTTTGGCGATGGTATGGTCTTTTGCGAACATGAGAAATTCCAATCGATTAGGGTTGCGTGTTTTGCCGAAATCGAATGAGGGCCGATGGAAGAAGACAGGCAGCCTCAGTCGTACGTTCCATTTGGGCTGCCCAGGCGAACGGCGGAAAGAAGTCCCACGTTCCCCGGTGGATTTCCACCTTGTCGCCAGCGCCGCAGGCGCCAGCTTTTCGCCAGTTACGTGAGACGAAATGGTACCAAATTGTAAGGGAGTCGTCTGATTTCAGCAAGGATGGCGGAAAATTCCTGCGTTGGCACGCAGGGAGATTTGCCCGCCTTTCGGCTACAATTCCGGCAATCCAAAAACATGCGACAAAGGAACTGCGATGATCGTCTTGGTTACTGGCGCAACCTCCGGCTTCGGTGCTGAAATGGCGCGCAAGTTTGTCCGAAACGGCCATCAAGTAATTGCCGCCGGTCGTCGCAAGGCACGCTTGGATGCGCTCGCCGTCGAACTTGGAAATGCGTTGCTGCCAGTAGTAATGGATGTGAGCGACAAGGCGTCCGTCATGAGGGGGCTGACTACCCTGCCTGGCGGATGGCAAGAGATCGATGTGCTGATCAACAATGCCGGTCTCGCACTCGGCATCGAACCCGCGCAGCGTGCATCCCTGGAAGACTGGGAAACAATGATCGCCACCAACTGCAAGGGCCTGGTGACGATCACGCATGCACTGCTACCTTCGATGGTTGCGCGTGGTAGCGGCACGGTAATCAATATCGGCTCGGTCGCCGGCACTTATCCCTATCCAGGCGGCAATGTATATGGCGCGACAAAAGCGTTCGTCGACCAGTTTACGATGAATCTGCGCGCCGACTTGATCGGCACTGGTGTGCGCGCGACCAACATCGCGCCAGGACTGTGCGGTGGCACCGAGTTCTCAAACGTGCGCTTGAAAGACGATGCTGCAGCCGCCAAAATTTACGAAGGCACGGCACCACTGACCGCTCAGGACATTGCCGAAACCGCCTATTGGATTGCAACGCTGCCGCCCCACATCAACATCAATTACATTGAAGTGATGCCAATTTGCCAAGGATTTGCGCCGTTTGCGATCAAACGCAATAGTTAGCCTGCTAACATGAGTTCCAATTTCAACTGGACTGTACGTGTCTATTACGAAGACACCGACATGGGAGGTATTGTCTTTTACGCAAACTATCTGAAGTTTTTCGAGCGTGCCCGTACCGAATGGATGCGCGCCGCAGGAATCGGCCAGCGATTATTGGCCGAATCGCATCGGCTGATGTTTGTCGTCAAAAGTATTGCGCTCGATTATCATGCTCCTGCGAAACTTGATGATGAACTGAAACTCACCGTCATTGTCGAACGGCTAGGACGTGCTTCAGTACAATTCGTACAAGAGGCTTGGTGTGTCGGCAGTGAACAGCCGCAATTGCTCACCGGCGCTCGCATCAAGGTAGGTTGCGTGGATTGTCGAACGTTCCGGCCTCGCCCGATACCTAACGAAGTGCTGGAGAGAATAAAACGCAGTTTCAGTGAAGGCTAACTTGCACAGCAAGTTAAGCAGCTTGGGCTGCGGCCAAACTAAAAAGTACAGGACCAGTTTTCCGATAAGAAAATTGATTGCCGGCAACCGGCATCACTTCATGTTGCTTTACAAATTAAAAAGAGCTTCATTCAATGACCGTCACTCAAGATCTTTCCTTTCTTTCCCTCGTTACCAATGCATCACTGCTGGTGCAGCTCGTAATGGCGCTGCTGCTGCTGGTATCGGTGATGAGCTGGACTTACATTTTTCGCAAGATGTTCGCGATCAAGAGCGCGCGCACTCAGACGGAAGAATTTGAGCGCGCATTCTGGTCGGGCGGCAACCTGGCCATACTCTATGAAAATGCGACATCGAACCGCCGCCGCAGTGGCGCGCTTGCACGTATTTTCGAATCCGGCATGGGCGAATTCAACAAAGCAAAGGCAGCTTTCGGTGCCAAGGGCGTAATCGATCCCGCCAGCATGATTGACGGTGCACGACGTGCCATGCGCGCAGCCTATCAGCGAGAGATGGATGCACTGGAATCGCACGTGGCATTCCTCGCTTCAGTCGGCTCGGTGTCACCTTATGTCGACTTGTTCGGCACTGTGTGGGGCATCATGAATGCATTCCGTGGCTTGGCCAACGTGCAGCAGGCAACGCTCGCCGCGGTCGCCCCCGGAATTGCGGAAGCGTTGGTTGCAACCGCAATCGGCCTGTTCGCAGCAATTCCGGCGGTAGTTGCATACAACCGCTATTCGCATGACATCGACCGGCTGGCGATCCGCTTTGAAAGCTTTATCGAGGAATTCTCGAACATCTTGCAACGGCAGGTCCGCTGATGGCCAATCTCAGTTCGATGCGCGGCGGACGCAGCCGCAAGTTCAAGTCCGAAATCAATGTCGTGCCGTATATCGACGTGATGCTGGTCCTGCTCGTGATTTTCATGGTCGCGACCCCGGTATCCAATCCCGGGGTGATCAACCTGCCGACAGCGGCGAAATCGTCCTTGCCGCCGACTGAATACATCCAGATTGCA
>DASVLY010000026.1:0-4286 GCA_036384635.1 Noviherbaspirillum sp.
GTGTTCACCAAAATCCTGATTGCAAACCGCGGCGAGATCGCTTGCCGTGTTGCCGCAACCACACACCGCCTGGGCGTTAAAAGCGTCGCGGTGTATTCCGAAGCGGATGCCAACGCCAAACATGTTGCCGTATGCGATGAAGCTGTGCCGATCGGGCCGGCGAGCGCGAAAGAAAGTTATCTGCGCGCCGACAAAATCATCGAAGCCGCGCTTGCGACCGGCGCGCAGGCGATCCATCCCGGTTACGGCTTTTTGTCCGAGAACGCGGATTTCGCCGCAGCCTGCGCGCAAGCCGGCCTGGTGTTCATCGGCCCGCCGGCGTCCGCGATCCGCGCGATGGGCTCCAAGTCGGCAGCGAAAACCCTGATGGAGAAGGCGAAGGTGCCGCTGGTGCCCGGTTATCACGGCGATACGCAGGATGCGGATTTCCTGCAGGAGCAGGCCGACCGGATCGGCTACCCGGTGCTGCTCAAAGCCAGCGCGGGCGGCGGCGGCAAGGGCATGCGCATCGTCGAAAAAAGCGCAGACTTCAAGGCCGCGCTGCAGTCGTGCAAGCGCGAGGCGGCGAACAGTTTCGGCGACGACCGTGTGCTGGTCGAAAAATACCTGACGCGCCCGCGCCATATCGAGATCCAGGTGTTTGCCGATACGAAAGGCGACTGCGTGTATCTGTTCGAGCGCGATTGCTCGGTGCAGCGCCGCCACCAGAAAGTGCTGGAAGAAGCGCCCGCTCCCGGCATGACCGAGGAACGCCGGCGCGCGATGGGCGAAGCGGCGGTCGCCGCCGCCAAGGCGGTCGGCTATGTCGGCGCCGGCACGGTGGAGTTCATCGCCAACCAGGACGGCACGTTCTATTTCATGGAAATGAATACGCGGCTGCAAGTCGAGCATCCGGTCACCGAGATGATCACCGGGCTCGATCTGGTCGAATGGCAGTTGCGCATCGCATCCGGCGAAGCGCTGCCGAAGAAGCAGCATGAACTGGCGATTCGCGGCCATGCGCTGGAAGCACGCATCTATGCGGAGAACCCGGAGAAGGGCTTTCTGCCGTCGATCGGAACGCTGCGGCATTTGCATACGCCAGTTGCGGCGGCCTTTGGATTAGGCACTCTACCCCCATCCCGGCCTTCCCCCTGCAAGGGGGAAGGTGAGGACCGAGCCGCGAGCGGCTATGTCCGGATCGATTCAGGCGTGCGCGAAGGCGATGCCATTTCCCCGTTCTACGACCCGATGATCGCCAAGCTCATCGTCTGGGGCAATGACCGCAGCCAAGCGTTGGCGCACATGGCGCAGGCATTGTCGGAATACCGGATCGTGGGCCTTGCGACCAATGCCGCCTTCTTGAAGCGCCTGGTGGAAAGCAAGCCCTTCTCGGATGCCGATCTCGATACCGGCCTGATCGAGCGGCATCGCGATGCACTGTTCCCGCCGGCGCAGCCAGCCGGCCTGCCTGCGCTGGCATTGGCAGCCGCATCGCTGCTGTCGACGGAGCAGAGCAACGCCAACGATCCGTGGGCAAACACCAGCGGCTGGCGCATGAACAGCACGCTGATACGGCAACTGGATTTTGCGGATGAATCGAATGCGTATCCGGTTTGCATCGGTTACCGGCAAAGCGGCTGGACGATCAGGCACGCCGATGTATCGGCGCCGATGACCCTCATCGAACGCAACGGCTGCGAGCTGACGATCAGGCTCGACGGCACGACTGTGCGCGGCGCGGTGGTGCGCGACGGCGACGCATTCCACGTTTTCACCGGCGGCTCGCATGTCGTGCTGAACTATCGCGATCCGCTCGCGCATGCCGGCCAAGCCGAAGCCGAAGGAGGCCGCCTGACCGCGCCGATGCCGGGCAGGATTGTCGCGCTGCTGGTCGATAAAGGCCGGAAGGTGGAAAAAGGCACGCCGCTGCTGATCATGGAAGCGATGAAGATGGAGCATACGATTGCCGCGCCGGCCGATGGCGTGGTCGAAGACTTGCTATATGCAGTAGGCGATCAGGTGGCCGAAGGGGCGCAGCTGCTGGCGTTCAAAGCAGCCTGACGCACGTTGAAGAGGAAACGGAAATGAGCTTGCCGCAGAAAGTCAACATCGTCGAAGTCGGCCCGCGCGACGGCCTGCAAAACGAGAAGGAAACCATCCCCGCGAACGTCAAGATCGAACTGGTCAATCGGCTGACCGATGCCGGTTTCGCCAACATCGAAGCCGCGTCCTTCGTCTCGCCGAAATGGGTGCCGCAGATGGCGACGTCGGCCGAAGTCATGGCCGGCATCAGGCGCAAGCCGGGCGTGATCTATTCGGCGCTGACGCCGAACATGAAAGGCTTCGAAGCCGCCGTTGCCGCCAAAGCCGATGAAGTCGTGATCTTCGGCGCGGCATCGGAAGCGTTCTCGCAAAAGAACATCAACTGTTCCATCGCCGAATCCATCGAACGCTTCCGCGAAGTCGCGCAAGCGGCGAAGCAGCACAACATCCGCCTGCGCGGCAGCATCAGTTGCGCGTTCGGCTGCCCGTATCAGGGCGAGGTGCCGGCGGAGAGCGTTGCCGACGTGGTGAAACGCCTGCGCGAACTCGGCTGCGACGAGATCGACATTGCCGACACCATTGGCGTGGCCACGCCGAAAAAAGTGCAGGCCGTGATGCAGCGCGCCGCGCAGGAATTCCCGATCGAGCGTCTGTCCGGCCATTTCCACGACACCTACGGCCAGGCGCTGGCCAACATCTACGCCAGCATGGAAGTCGGCATCTCGATTTTCCATTCGTCGGTCGCGGGCCTGGGCGGCTGCCCGTATGCGAAAGGCGCAACCGGCAACGTCTCGACCGAGGACGTGCTGTACATGATGAACGGACTCGGCATAGCCACCGGCATCGATCTGGATGCGGTGGTCGATGCCGGGCAATTCATTTCGCAACATCTCGGCCGCAAGGCGGTCAGCCGCGCCGGGAATGCGATTGCGGCCAGACGCAGTACCTGATCGTTCCGGCGGCACGGTGACAGTGAAAACCCCCATGCTGCCGCAACTGCTGACCGAGATACGGTCTTGCCGGGCTTGCGCCCAACACTTGCCACATGGGCCGCGCCCGGTCGTGCAAGCCGGTGCGAGCGCAAGACTGCTGATTATCGGCCAAGCCCCGGGGCGGCGGGTGCATGAAACCGGCATCCCCTGGAATGATCCATCGGGCGACAGGCTGCGCGAATGGCTGGCGCTGCCTCCCGACGTGTTTTACGACGAACAGCGCGTGGCCATCGTGCCCACCGCGTTCTGCTATCCCGGCAAGGGCAAGAGCGGCGACCTGCCGCCGCGACCGGAATGCGCGCCCTTGTGGCATCCGCGCCTGCTCGCCGAGATGCCGCATGTACGGTTGACCTTGTTGATCGGCCGCTTTGCGCAGCAATGCTATTTGGGAGAGAATGGCAAGCCGACATTGACGGCAACGGTGGCTGCATATCGGGAATATTTGCCGCGCTATTTTCCGCTGCCGCACCCGAGCCCGCGCAACCGCGCATGGTTCAGGGAGAATGCCTGGTTCGAACAACGGGTGGTGCCGGACTTGCGCCGCCTGGTGGCATCGGCCCTCGCCTAATCGCTAATCAATCATTCATGAAATCACCAGATACTGCCCAATGCACGACCGATCCGCCGCAGCAACCTGATCCGGCTCCAGACAGCGTGCCATCACCATGCATTAGCGTATGCAGAATGAACCCGCAGACCGGCCTGTGCGAAGGATGCCTGCGTACGATAGACGAGATTAGGCAGTGGAGGGCCGCAAGCGATGAATACAAGCGCGCGGTATGGCAGGAGATTGGGCGGCGGCAGGAAAGCCTGTTCGAATAAACATTAACAAACTGAGAAACAACCAATGAAATTCGAATTCTATAAACCTGAGAAAACCGTCACCGGTCCCGCATACAGCAGGTGGTTCAAGCTCGTTGCCACCGTGCTCACGCTGGCGCTGGCCGCGTATGGCCTGAACATCGTGCTGCGCTTCCCGCTGCAGCAATACAGCTTCAGCGTGCAGGCATTGCTGGCGGGCGCGGCGTTGATGTCAGGCGTCAGCTATTACTGGTTCCTGCGTTCGACCATTACCATCGACGGCACCGGCATCACGCAGACCTGGCTATACAACCGGCATGTCGAATGGCGCGACATCCGCAGCGCGAAGATGATCGGCATTCCTTATGCGGGCTGGCTGTTTCCGCCGCGGCTGGTGGTACGCACCGGGAATGCATTCACCACCTTCAACGGCGGCTCGCAGCAGGTGCTGGTCGAGTTCGCGAAGAT
>DASVLY010000027.1:0-3350 GCA_036384635.1 Noviherbaspirillum sp.
CTCCGGCGTGATGTAGCGCTCGGCATTCTTGAGTGTCTGGCGGCGGCGATAGTCGTCCGGCACCTTGTCGGTCTGGCCATGCGTGACTTCGATGTAAAAGCCGTGCACCTTGTTGTATTCGACTCGCAGGTTGGAAATGCCGGTACGCGCGCGTTCGCGGGTTTCGAGGTCGACCAGGAACTGGCCGGCATTTTCCGACAACGCGCGCAGCTCATCCAGTTCGGCATCGAAACCGCGCGCGATCACGCCGCCGTCGCGCACCATCGCTGCAGGTTCCAGCGTGATGCCGCGTTCGATCAGATCCAAGCATTCGGCAGGAGTGGCCAAGGCATCCTGGATCGTTCGCAAGAGCGGTGCGTCTGCATCCTTGTTGCACATCGCCACATAGGCACGCAGTGACGGCAACTGCTGCAAGCCGCTGCGAAGTCCAGCAAGATCACGCGGACGCGCCGAAAGCAGTGCGATGCGTGTTGTGATGCGCTCGATGTCCGGAACGGCGGCCAGCGTGGCTGATAGCCCGGACGATGCATCGGCGCGCATCAATGCGTTCAACGCCGCATGGCGGGCTTTCGCGATTTCCTGATCGCGCCGTGCGTGATGCAGCCAGTGCCGCAAGAGGCGCGAGCCCATTGCGGTGCGGCAGTGATCTAGTTGCGAAAACAGAGTGGGCGAGGAGGACGAGCCTTCCTGGCCGCGTATCGTTTCGGTCAGCTCCAGGTTGCGCCTGGTCGCGGCATCCAGTCCGATGAATTCATTTTCGGATTCGACTGCGAGCGTACGCACGTGCTGCAAGCCCTTGCCTTGGGTCGATTGCGCATAGCGCAGCAAGGCACCGGCGGAACCGATCGCAGTGTTCAAGCCGTCGGCATCGAAACCAGTAAGGGTTGCGACCCCTAATTGTTCCAACAATGCCTTCTTGCCATGCTCCGCGTCGAAATGCCACTGCGGTACGGGAGTAAATTTGCCCGATGTCTGTAATAGCATCAGTTGTGCATCATCGGTAATCAGGATTTCGGCCGGAGCGATGCGCTCCAGCTCCTGCTTCAGACGCTCATCGAAAGATTTCGCATCGCCGGCGAATTCCATCAGCTTCAACGCACCGCTGGCCATCGACAGCCAGGCAAGGCCAACGGTAATTGTCTTGCGCTGCGTCGTAGTACATAGCGCCAACAGCGGCCGATCGGCTTTTTCCGGTAGTAGGTCCGAATCGGTCAATGTACCTGGTGTGACTACCCGTACTACTTTGCGCTCGACCGGTCCTTTACTGGTTGCCGGATCACCGACCTGCTCACAGATCGCCACTGATTCGCCGAGCTTGATCAGTTTCGCCAGGTACTGTTCTACAGAGTGGAAGGGTACGCCTGCCATCTTGATCGGATTGCCGTTGGAGGTGCCTCGCTGTGTCAACGTGATGCCGAGCAGGCGCGCCGCCTTTTCCGCATCATCGAAAAACAGTTCGTAGAAATCACCCATCCGGTAGAACACCAGCGTATTCGGGTAATCCGCCTTGATGCGCAGGTATTGCTGCATCATCGGGGTATGTTTTTCCAGATCGTTCATGGGCGGTGATGCTGAGTAAGGTGCAAGCGATAAAACTACGCATTTTACTGCGCGCTGCTTGTCGGACGCAGTTGAAGCTGGTATCGGACGGGGGCTGCCGTCGATAACAGCGGTCAGGCACGGATAGGACGCGTCAATTATCCGCGTTTCTCGCTTGGGCGATGCGCTGTCGGTGGTTTCCCTGCTGAGAGTTTGCTGCCCGGCTTTGACGTGCGAGGCGCGTTGGTCGGGAGCGTAGTGTGCATCTGCCCCGCTGCCTGTTTGCGCTGACCGAGCCGGTTTTGCTTGTCCCGGTCGTTGCTGCGGAGCTGGATTGGCTGCGGGCGCGCGCTGGGGGCCGGTTCGAATCCTGTGATCACTTCGCGCGGCAGGCTGCGCTTGATCAGCTTCTCTATGCCCTTGAGCATGTCGTGCTCATCGACACACACCAGCGACACTGCTTCGCCCGTCGAGCCTGCGCGGCCGGTGCGCCCGATCCGATGCACGTAATCTTCGGGAACATTAGGCAAATCGTAATTCACCACATGCGGCAATTGATCAATGTCGATGCCGCGCGCGGCGATATCGGTTGCGACCAGCACTTGCAGAGTGCCGTCCTTGAATTCCGACAGCGCGCGCGTGCGTGCCGACTGACTCTTGTTGCCGTGAATCGCAAGTGCGCTGATGCTATCCTTGCCTAGTTGTTCGACCAGCTTGTTGGCACCGTGCTTTGTGCGGGTGAACACTAGTACTTGCATCCAGTGCCGGGTCTTGATCAGGTGGCTGAGCAGTGGCTGCTTGCGGTTGCGGTCCACTGGGTGCACTTTTTGCGAAATTATGTCGGCGGTCGAATTGCGGCGCGCGACTTCGATCATTGTCGGTACATTCAAGAGGCCATCGGCCAGCGCCTTGATCTCGTCGGAGAAGGTGGCGGAAAACAGCAGGTTTTGGCGCTTTGCCGGCAACGCGGCGAGCACACGGCGGATATCGCGGATGAAGCCCATGTCGAGCATACGGTCGGCTTCGTCCAGCACGAGAATTTCCACCTTGGAGAGGTCGACGGTGTCTTGCTGCATGTGGTCGAGCAGGCGGCCCGGCGTGGCGACCAAAATGTCGACGCCTTGCTGCAGCAGCTTGATTTGCGGATGAATGCCGACACCGCCGAAAATGACCGCCGAGCTCAACTTCAGGTACTTGCCGTAGATGCGCACGCTTTCCTCCACCTGCGCTGCCAGCTCTCTGGTAGGTGCCAGGATCAGCGCACGAATCGCCTTGCGGGAGGCGCTGGATTTCGATGTGGCTCCGGCCAGGCGTTGCAGAATGGGCAGCGTAAAGCCGGCAGTTTTTCCAGTGCCGGTTTGTGCGCCGGCCAGCAGGTCGCCGCCATTCAATACAGCGGGAATGGCTTGTGCCTGGATCGGCGTGGGGGCGTTGTAACCCTGTTCGGTTACGGCGCGAACGATTTCATCGGACAGGCCGAGAGATGAGAAGGTCATGCGTAGGTATCAAAAAATATCGGCCTGCCGCCATTGGCATGCAAGGAGAGCGGAAGCCTGTGGTTTGAAAGGAGAACCGGTCACGGCATCGTGCGGGGAGGGCGTATGCCGAACCCGCACTCGCACGGTTGCATTATTTTGCGAAAGGCGACAGCAAGGCGACCATTTGTGCAAAAATTTTCGGTGTGCCGGCAATCACATTGCCTTTGTACAGGTAATCGGATTCGCCCGAAAAGTTGCCCATGATGCCGCCGGCTTCGGTGATCAGGAGTGCGCCGGCTGCCATGTCCCACGTCTGCAAGCCTTTTTCGAAAA